>CAZKEK010000097.1:0-4186 GCA_964551805.1 uncultured Candidatus Peribacteria bacterium | reverse complement strand
CCAAAAGGCAGAGAAGATAGACTTCCTTATCGTTAAAAACGAAAGTGAAGCACTCTACCTAGAAGACAACATGATAAAACAACATCAGCCATTTTACAACAATTTGCTCAAAGCAGACAATAGTTATACCTACATAAAAATCACCAAAGAATCTTTTCCGCAGATCATACTCACCAAAAGAAGAATCAACGACGGTTCGTTGTATATCGGACCAAAAAAAGATAGCATCCAGTTAAAAAAATTTCTCCAATATCTCAGACAAATACTCAAATTCAGAGGCTGCAAAACGACCCAATTCAAACAAGAAAAACTCTGCTCCGATTATTACTTCTGACTTTGTCGCGGCCGATGCAAACTCACTAAAACTAAAAAACTAAAGGACTCCTTGATAAAGGACGTGGCGAGCGAAGGCGAGCTGGAGGATTTGAAAGACTACAAAGACATAATAACTAGCATAACTTCCTTTTTTAAATGAAACACCAAACCAATTGAAAAAGAAATCCACCAGCAAATAGAAATCGCTATCATTCATGAAAATTTCGAACGAGCAGCACAATTGAGAGATATTTACCAATCACTACAATGATTTGTCGAAAAACAGGATGTTGTCCTGCCAGACAAAAAAGACGGGTATCTCGCATTGGTAAAATCTATAGGTACAAAGTACATTTACACCGTTCTCGTTTTCACTCAAGGAAAACTTATGGACGTCATCACCAGCAAAGAACAACACAGCGATATTGATGAAGATAGTTTATCTTTAGCGATTCAAAGAACCTTCGGTGAATGAATGGTCAAAAAAAATAACAACGAAACTATAATCCTCTGAAATTTTCAGCACAAATCCTCTGAAATCTTCAGCAAAAATCTTCTGAAATCTCTTCTACCCCTCGCGGAAAATTTTCTAGAATCCTATATTATCACGCAATCACTCCAAGAAGAAAGCACGATGATCAACGATATGTTTGCTACACTAAAAACCAGATACGGACTCAAAAAAACACCATATAGAATCGAATGTATCGATATTTCACATCTCAGTGGCTGACGAACTAGTGGTGGACTTTCCTGCTTAGTTGAGGGACTCCCCTACAAAAAATGATACCGCAGATACAAAATCAAAGCAAAAAAATCTGACGACTACGAAGCTTTGAGAGAACTTCTCGAACGTAGATTCAAACAACATTTGGAATCACAAAAGTCTTTAATCATCTGAAATCATCAGCAAAAATCCTCTGAAATTTTAAATAAATCTTCTGAAATCCTCAGCGATAATCCTCTGCCATCGTGTCTCATTATTGATGGAGGGAAAGGACAACTAAACGTGGTAAAAAAACTCTGCAAAGATCCAAAACGAAAAAAAATAGTCAGTCAGATTGATATTATTTCTTTGGGAAAATGAGAAGCCAGAAAAAAATCCAATATTTGAAAAACTAAAAAAACTCAATGAATAAAAGCCTCCTTGATAAAGGAGGTGGCGAGTGCAGGCGAGCCGGAGGATTTATTAAAACAAAATAAACTTATAACCGAAATCATCTATCGTCTCGATGACAAACTCAAAATTCACGAAACCTCGATGACCTACGACCAAGCCGACAAAATTTTCTTAAAAGCAAGAGACGAAGCCCATAGATTCGCAAATAATTATAGAAAGAAACAGATGAGCAAAGAGTTCAAAAATAGCAATTAAATATAAATTGTAGTATGAAAATTTTTAATTTTTCCATTAATACGAGCTATCTCATCTTTATCTACATTATCTAAAGAAAGGTTGATAGCATTCATCTGGTTAATAATTTCATTTAATTGAAATTCATATTCAGCTAAATATCACAGATACTCATCATTTTTTTTCGAAATATCACAATTTCTTAATTTATTATAGAGTGGTATATTATCCATTTTTTTATCAAGAGAATTTATTTTTTGATAACAAGAATCCCTTTGACGCTCTACTTGTTTAAGTTTAGTAGTATTAGAAATAATATTAAATATATTAGTATCTTGATTACGAAGATCGTTATATTGACGATCAAGAGAAATTCTTTGAATTCTAAGCTCTTCGAATTCATTATATAAAGGAAGAAGTGTGGATGTCTCAGCAATTCTACTTTTTGTTTTGTTTATAGTAGATTGTATATCAGATTTACGTAACTCAAATGAAGCTAATTTTGAAGCTAATTTTGAAATATCATCTATTTTAGCGAGCAATACTTGTTTTTGAACAGTATATGTATCAATCCACAATTTGACTTTACCTGTATTACGTATATAAACCGATAATTTATTTAAAATTACTTCTCAAAATTTATTTAAACATTCAACAACAAATTCTTCATTAGTTTTCAATACATCAGACACATGATCAAATGCCTGAGAATCTTGATATATAGCCAGCATAACCATTTTTTTATCATTTTTTATACTTTTACCGGTATATTGCAATAATCCACCTTTCTGCTCTAACACATATTTAACTATTTCTGAATCATCTTTAGCTCGTCCTGGCAATTGATCTATGTCATTAGGATTTATTTTGAGTTGTGCTATATATTTTGCTTTTTTCTCGGTGCGGTCATTTATTGTTTTATTTTCTTTAATTTTATTATCTATTTTATTATTTTCCAATTCTTGTCTCAAAACACCTATTTTTCCATTATGTTCATTTATTAACTGCTTAATTTCTTCTATAGTTTTTGATATATCAAATATGGTCATCTCGTTTTTGCAATAGGCAATTTTTTGTTCTATCTTATCTTTATATATTTCATAAAATTCCAATGCTTTTGCATTTTTTATCTGATATCTTAGATCGGCTAAAGTAGATATTTTATTGAATTCTTCAATTATAAATTTTTCTTCATGACTATTTTCTGGCTTAACGAGTTCTTGAAAATGTTTGTCAATCATTTTAAATTCGTTAATAGTATCCTTATATAGTTGATAGAGATTCTGTGATTTTTTATTTAATTCTATAGGTTGTTTCTCTTTTCCCTCCATTTCTTCTATCAAGATATGTTTTACATTACTTTTCACTCATTGAACTACCTCTTCAAGTTCTATCGTAATCTGTTCTGCATCTGAATTATCAATAACTACCATCTTCTTTATACATCAATCCGCTCCAGATTGCAGGTTCTGCAAGAGCTGTCCGTTTATATACAAACGGATATCCAAGTTTGGCTCTGTATCATTCTGTTCATCCAATGACAATGCCACCAAGTCCAATTGTACCTTATCAGGAGCTATTCTCTTAGCAGTTGTTTGTTTGTTGTCGATGATAATTGATTTGATAGGCATGGTGTATGGTTTGAAGTAAAAAATTTCTATATAGCATTTTTTTCATTAGTAAATTTTTGGATTTGTGTAAATAGTTCATTTATTTCCTTATTTAAATTTTCTATAGTGATTTGATTAGCCGAATTCAAATCTCTTGTTATTTGACTTTTTTCTTCTTCATATTTTTTAATGGAGAGTGAATCTTGATTAATAGTATCCTGACAATATTTTTCATATCTCTGTATATTATTATCAGAAGGACAAGAATTCAATACTATTAAATTTCATAATAGTTCAGAATATTTTTGAAATTTTCAATCAATTACATTCATTTTATTCCTATATATTTGTGCGATTTCTCAATGATAATCAATCTTTTCTTTAAAAGCTTGTATTCTTTCATCAGACACTCTGAACCATTCTTTTTGTAAAGATATAATCTCTGGCAAAACGTTGATTTTTTTGGTATTTATACCTACATTACCATTTAAACGTCCAATTTCCTTATTTATAAAGATCATTCTATTTAGGTGGTTTGATATTTTATCCCTCTCTCTTAGTAATCAATCTCTCTTTATTGTAATGTTATTTATCTGTTGTGTTATACTGTCGATTTTCTTTTGTTTTTCTTCTTGAATCTTCTGATTTTTTTCTATTTTCTTCTTATTGTTTTCTTCCTGCTGTAACCTATTTTTTTCTTGTTCTATTTTTATAATTGCTTGTGCTCTTTGTTTTCTGATATTGATACTATTAGCATCATGATCATATATTATCCCTTGTATTTCTTGATTTAAAATATTTATATCAAATATGGTCATCTCATTTTTGCAATAGGCGATTTTTTGTTCTATTTTATCTTTATATATTTCATAAAATTCCAATGCTTTTGCATTTTTTATCTGATATC
>CAZKEK010000096.1:0-4214 GCA_964551805.1 uncultured Candidatus Peribacteria bacterium | reverse complement strand
CCAAAATAGTTGCTCTAAAAGAAAGTTTTCTTCCTCCTGTAGTTACTCTTGTTACTCTTCTTACTTCCAAAAGAAGTTCATCAAACTCTTTTTTTACCTTATCTTTACTTCAAGGTCTCATGAAAAATGATTGTTAAAATAATAAAATTATATAGCAATACCTCACATTCTAATTCATTCCACAAAGGCTTTTATTCTTCCATGGAAAAGATTTCCATTTCTATCAAAAACAGCTTTTTCTATTCCATGTTTTTTCATAAGAACAGCCAATGCTTCACCAGCTTTTTGTGCTGATTCTGTTTTATTACCTGCAATATCTTTATCTGAGATATGACAAACAACATTACCAGTAGCATCAATAACCTGAGCTTTTGTATATTTATTTGATTTTTCTACAATAATTCTAAAATCAGGATAACTTGCTTTAATTTTAGCGTTAACTCTATTTTTTCTAGCAAGAAATTTTCTTGTTACTTCTTTGATACGTTTAGTAATTTTCAACATTGCAATACAAATTAAGATGATAAATGGTAGATGATAGATGACAAATTTTTTCAATATATAATTTATAATTTATCATTTCTAATTTATAATTATTTCTTAGCTGCTTTACCTGGTTTAAGTTTAATATATTCATCAAAATATCTAATTCATTTTCCTTTATATGGTTCTGGTTTTTTAAGTGCTTTAACTTTAGCAGCATATTCACCTAGATATTGTTTATCAATACCATGCAAAGTAATAATATAATTTCCTTTAATATCTTGTTCTACTGCAGCTTTTATTGTACTTGGAATAGCAAACGTAACCTTATGAGACAACCCTAAAGCAAAAATAAAATTAGTTCATTCTATTTTAGCTGAATATCCCACTCACATCAACAAAAGTTTTTTTTCATACCCATTAGTCACTCCTTCAATCATATTTGCGAGCAAAGTTCTAGAAAGCCCCCAAAGATTTCGTTGATCTTCATTTTCTACCGAAGTAATTGCATGATTATCTTCAATCTTAATAGTCACTCCTTGTACAAAAGTATGAGAAAGTTCTCATTTTGGTCACTTTACATGTACAGTAGAACCATCAATAGTCAATTCGACTCCAGCTGGTATTTCTATAATTTTTTTTCCAATTTTTGACATAACAGGTACAATAAATGATAAATGAAATATAATAAATTCCTTCGTTATTAGTTATTCACTATTAGTTGTTAGTTTATTTTTAGTATATTTCAGCAATAAGTTCTCCTCCAAGTTTTTTTTGTTTTGCTATATGAGTTGGCATAAGTCATTCATTAGTAGAAATAATTCCTATTCCTTTTCCTCCAGCTACCAACTTAATTTCTTTATAGCTCACATACCATGGTCTAGAAGGTTTAGAGAAAAATTTAATATTCGGAACATCATCCACGGGATTGACTACTCTTTTGAGTAATATGTTAAGATATTTTTTCTTTCCATCTTCTTTGATTTCAAAATTTTGAACAAAACCATATTGTTTAAGAAGTTCCAAAATTTTTACTTTAAAATTAGAAAATGGAACAGCTTCTACAGAAGTTTTTCTTGCCATATATGAGTTCTTTATTCTAATAAGCAAATCATGAATAGGAGCGTTAATATAAGTCATTTAGAATAGAATTAATGATAAATGAATCTACAGAATACTAAATTAGTAGTATCTAGTATTATCTGCCTGCATAACAAAGCAGGAATATACAATAGTACAAAAAGCTAATTATCGACTTGCTTTTCTAAGTCCCATAATTGTACCTTCTCTTGCATATTTTCTCAAACATACTCTACAAACACCAAAATCTCTAATATATGATTTTGATCTACCACATAGTCTACATCTATTGTAATATTTAGTAGGTTCTTTAAGCGCTTTTCATTCAACGAATCTTTGTTCGTACATTTTTCATTGTTTCGCTTTTAATGAAGTTCTTGCCATGTGACAATATATAATGAATAAATAAATTTTTCTTATGTCTTTGATATATTATGTATATACGATACTATTTGAAGATAAATCACAACGATTCAAGCAACGATTTTGCATGAGTATTATCTTTTGTTGTAGTAACGATAGTAATTTGGAGTCCCATTGTAGTAACCACATCATCCAAAGATAATTCAGGAAAGATGTTATAATTAGGAATTCAGAGATTAAAATTTCATTGTCCATCAAAGTTTTTTTCGCTAAACCCAGAAAAATCTCTAAGTCTTGGAACTACCAACTTCATAAATCTATCAAGAAAATCATATGCTTTTTGTTTTCTTAATGTTGTTTGAAGCATTACTGGCATACCTTCTCTTAGTTTGAAATTTGAAATAGCTTTCTTTGATTTCAAAACACGAGCTTTTTGTCCAGTAATTTTAGTAATAATTCTATCAAACTCTTCAAAATCTTTGATTGATTTTCTTGTAGCCAAAGAACCAATTCCTACAGCAACAATAACTTTATCAATCTTTGGTACAGCGTTGATATTTTTGATCGCTAGTTTTTGCTGAAGATCTTTGAGGTTTTTTGTATTGAATGCTTCTAATGTATTCATGAAGTCATAGATAAAAACAATAAAAATATATTATTTGAGAACAAGTTTAGATTTGGCTGCTTCTCTTGTTTTTTTTCCTTTTTTGTCAGCCACAATCTTTATTTTTGTAGCTGTTTTTTTAGCTTCTTCATAGTACATAACATTTGATACATGTACAGGAAGTATTTTTTTCATAAATCACTTTCATTTTACCGCTTTTTTTACTTCGTTTACTCCTTTTACGATAACATGATTTTCATCTACAAACTTTTCAATTGTAGAGATATGTCCTTTAGACTTTCCAGCAATCATAATAACAGGATCTCAAGTTCTTAACTTTTTCATGGATAGTTATAAATAATAATAAATGCATTTAATAAAATATGATCAAAGAGATTATTGTATTACAATACTTCTTCAGCCATATTAGTAATAGCTTTGTATCCCATTTGTCTAAGTTCTTTTGCTACAGGACCAAAAATTCTCTTTCCTATTGGTTTAATTTCTCCTTTAGCATCTTTACTCATAAGAATAACAGCATTATCACCAAATCTTATGTATGTACCATCTTTTCTAGAGATTTCTTTTTTGATTCTTACAATCAATGCTTGAGCAACTGTTCATTTTTTGATTGCACTCGTAGGCAAAGCACTCTTGATAGCGATCATTACTCTATCACCAACAGTTGCTGTTTTTGCACTAGATCACTTCAAAATTCTAAATATTTGTCATTTTTTTGCTCAAGTATTATCTGTTATAATGACAGTTGATTCATTTTTCAACATGAGAGAATTACATTAATATAAATAAAATTATGCCTTAGTAACTTCAATAAACTTCCATTTTTTAAGTTTACTTACCGGTTTACATTCTCTGATTCTTACAATATCTCAAAGTTTAGAGGTGTTGTTTTCATCATGAGCATAATATCTTTTTCTTACGATAAATCTTTTTTTATACAAAGGATGCATTTTTACTGTTTTTACCAAAACAGTGCGAGACTTGTCAGTCTTATCACTAATAACTTCTCAAATGAATTCTTTGATACTCTTATTTCATATTACCACCATTTTGTTCTTTAGTTTTATGAGTTAAAACGGTATTTATTCTTGCTATTTTAATTTTGGTATCACCTATTTTGTGAGTTTCTTTGAGTCCTTTGATAGCATTTTTCATTTTATAAGAATAGAGTTCTTGTTTAACTTCTCTTCTCATATGAACAAGTTCTTTTGGTGTCTTGTCCTGTAATTCTGTCATAAAACTAATCTTTTTTGCCATTGATAATATATTTAAATAATAAATTTTTAATGTTCAACATTACGTGGTGTATTTATTTTATTTCTCATCTTTCTACAAATTTTGCTTTGACTGATAATTTTTTGGATGCTTTGATCAATGCTTCTTTTGCCGCTTCTCTAGGAATTCACATAAGTTCAAACATTACTCTTCCTTTTCTAACAGGTGCAGTATAGATATCAACATCTCCCTTTCCTGTACCCATCGGCATTTCAAGACCTTTTTTGGTAAAAGGAGTGTCAGGGAATATTCTAATCCACATCTTTCCTGTCTTTTTAATAGACCTTACAATAACTTTTCTGGCAGCCTCTATTTCTTTGTTAGAAATATAAGAACTCGTCAAAGCCTTAAGTCCATATTGTCAGAAAGCAACAGTAGATCATCTATA
>CAZKEK010000095.1:2944-4221 GCA_964551805.1 uncultured Candidatus Peribacteria bacterium | reverse complement strand
TCATGCAGCGCTTACTATGAGTATCGCGATGATGTCATTATTTCGAGGGATAAAAAATAAGGACAAAAAATTCCTCCGATTTGGAGGAATCCTGATAGTTTTTTCTTTGATCACTTCATTTGCTAGAGTAACTTCTGCTGTTCACTGGCCAACGGATATTCTCTGAGGAACTGTTGTAGGTATCCTTATTCCTCTGCTTCTTATGCGAAAACCTATTTATACTTTCGGTACATGAATAGCTGAAAGAATAGGAAAAGTTATCTAGGAATTTGGTGTAGAATTTGCTGTCTCTGTTGGGACAGTTTTTTCTTTTATAAATTTTTCTGCTACTCGTCGTGTTTTCCCATCAGTTGTTTTTATTTTTTTGTATATTTCTTTATTAAGGTCTGCTGTTTTTTCTGCTCATATATCATCAGTAGATAACTTTAATTGTTTTGCTGTATCTGTTATTTCTTTTCCTTCTTTATCAATTTCTGCTGTTATTTCTTCTCAATCTTTTAGTCATTTTTCATCTGTTTTTGTAGGTTCTTTTATATCTCTTAAATTTATTCAATCTGGATTATTTACTATATATTTTTTAGGAAATTTTTTTACTTCCTTTTCTTTTCCGTTATGTAATTCGTTTTCTGTCATTATATAGGACAAATCTTTGTTGGAAAATAATGAAGCGGTAAGATATCTTGCGATGTCTTGTTGTGTTCTTATAGCATATCTATCGTCTTTGTTTTGTATATATTCATTATATCCTCTGTCTTTTATTTTGCTTGGGGCTTCTGTTATAATACTAGCGTTTGCTGAGGCGATCTTTGATCGCGTTGCATCGTTATCTAAAATACTCTCCATAACTTTTGCAAAAGTTTCCTTGTTTTCAATATTGCTGATGGATTGTTGCTTTGTTTTTTCGTCGGTCGTGATAGTGATAATATCGTTGATTCTAAGGTCAGTTTTGTTTTCTTTGTTGTATGCGTCTAGTCCTGTTTTGAAGGTGACTACATTGATATGTTTGTAATTTTCGTTTTCTTGGATATTCTTTATATAATTTTCTTTGTTAGTAAAAGCTTTATTTATTTCTTTTCCTGTTGGCATTTTGTATGTGTCTCATTTATCGTTTGTTGAGAAAAAACTTTGTATTTTTATATTATCAATTTTGTTTTTGTCATTAGTAACAACATTGTCTATAGCTTTTGTTTCTTCACTTGAAAGTCCGTATTCTTTTTTGTACATGGCGTTGATTTTGTCTTTTGCTCATCAAAACATTTTGAGTAGTGATCATTTTC
>CAZKEK010000095.1:0-2934 GCA_964551805.1 uncultured Candidatus Peribacteria bacterium | reverse complement strand
TAAATAGCATTGTTCAGAACTGTTCTATTAAGGCATTAAATCCTTTCGACATCATATTTTCTGGTGTTAATTTTGGTTGTGCTCAGATAGTAATTCCTAGTTCTATAATTCTTTTTTGTGTTTCCTTGGACATCGCTGGAGTGTTTTCTAGCTTTTTAAGTTCTGGTACGAGTAAATTGTAGTTTTTGATTCTCGTTGCTGTGTCTGCTCCGAGAATGTTTAGATTTTCTGTGGTAAGATATTTCGTATAAGCTACTAATTTTTTCGGATTATTTATAACCAAATTTGTTATTACGTCTGCATATCAGTTTTTTAACTCATTTATATTTGCAGCAGCATCAGATGTTCATGGTGTTGGTTTATATTTTACAATATTGTTTATAATGTCTTCTATGTTATCTTCAAAAAAACTTGTGTTATCTTGTTTTGATAAAAATCGTTTGAATGTCTGAAAATTACCCTGATCATCAAATGTATTAAGTTTGTCTTTTGTTCGTTGTGTCTTTATTATATCAATATCTTTTACTTCTTTTATTACTTTATTTGTCCTTGCTTGTTGTAAGTCTGCTTGTGTCCCTCGTACTACTTCTACTTTTTGATAAATTTTACCATTGTTTTCTAATTTAATTTCTGCTCCTGTTGTATTAGGATTTCGAGTTCCTGTTCCTGTTCATTTTCCGTCTTTTTTTTCTTCTGTCCATGTATATGTTTTTCCTGCAATAGAAATTGTTCATCCATCTTGTATTTGTTGTCATTTTCGAAACTGTATTACTCGTGTTCATGTATCAAAAGAATCTCAAAATCATTTTTGTGTTTGTCCTATTTTTATATCTTTTACGTCATTACTATTTGCGTATGATTCAATCATATCAATCATTTTTTCTTCTTCGGGAATTCCTGTTTTTCTTTCTAATTTTTTTATATTTTTATATCAGTTTCCTTCAGGTACTGCATTTTTTGATTTTTCGTATACATTTTTGCATACAGATTCAAAATCCTCTTTTTTGCTTTTTTCGATAAAATTTACTACTTGTAAACGATCTTTTGTGTTTGTCTGACTTAATATTTCTGTTACTTTTCCTTTTTCTGCTTCTTTTTTTACTTTTTCTGTTACTGTTGTTTTTATTTTTTCGAGTTTTGTATTTATTTCATTATTTGTAATTTGAGTATTATTTGTTTTCAAAAAACTTTGTAAGTCATTAATTTTATCTATATCGTTTATGTCTTCTGTTGTTATATTAAGATCCAGTTTTTTTAGTTGGATAATAAGCCCGATGTCGTGGGTTATTGTTTGTAACGATTGTAGATTTTGTATTTCTTTGCTTTCTTCTGGTTGTTTTTCTGTTTGTTTTGTTGTTTTTTTCGGTGTGTTGATTGATGTCGAATATACATCATCAGCTATTTCTGCTGTTTTTTCTGCTTTTATTGTTTTTTTGATGACTGGTTGTTTTTTGTCGTTTTGAATCTTGATATATTTTTGTATGTCTGCATCAAATGCGTTTTTTGCTGCTTCATAACTTGTTAATTGTTCTGTTGTTATGCTGGAAAATGTAGTGAGCATATTTTGCTTGATTCCATTGAGTACTTTTTCAGCATATTTTCAGAAAATTTCACCAGCTTCTTTTGGACTGTTTGTTTTTTCTTTCATTTTTTTAGCAAATTTATCGTATTCGTTTTTTGTTGTTTCGTCTACGAGATCTTTGCTAATTTCTGTATTATTGATTTTTACTACTTCTGTTGGCTTGTCTACTGACATTTTTCTGGTCTTGAAAGAATAAAATTAGATATTTTGGATCATAGTGTCGAGTTCGTTCAATGAATCTTCATCATTGAGCTGTTGTTGTGTTTCTATGTGTTTGAGTTTTTCTAAGATATCTTTGGATTTTTGAAGCTTTTCTTTTGCTTCATTGGTATTTACTTCGTTGATAGCTTCTGTCATAATATCGATGAGTCCATCAAGTGTAGCAGCATCAAGTGCATTTCCTTCTACGAGAATTTTAAGTCCGTTTGCGAGTACCCAATAGCCATTGAGCGCGTCGAGCACTTTGAGAATATATTCTTTTTTTGTCATAATAGGATATTTCAGAAGATAAAATGCGGAGAATTTCAGATGATTACTTCTGAAGATTATCAGAAGATAAATAAATAGCTGATTTCTGATAATGATTTCAGAAGATCTTTGTTATAGTGTAATTGTAGTCAAAAAGACTTGAAAATACAAAAAAACACCTCCTTTTATTTTTAGAGATGTTTACATTTTGTTTAAATGTTTTGTAGTATGTTTTTTATGCGGTGATTATTAATATTTTTCTTCCGACTTGTTGCCCCTCTCTTCCGTAAATTTCAGGGATTTCTTTGATGTGGAGTCCAATCTTTTTGGTGTAATCTGTTATTTCTTTTTCTAAAGAATTTTCTTGTCTAGCATAATATGGTATAGTGAAAACTGCTGTGGTGGATTTGTGTGCTGCTGCTAGTTCTTTGATTCTGTCTATAAATGTTTTGTATAAGAGCGCAACTTGTTCTTGAAACCTTTGTATGTCTTCTGATGAAGTGGTTTTGGTAACGATTGGTCATAGTCGTCATTCTGTGATGATAACCATGTCGGTGCTTTCTTGTCCCCTTATCAATGGAGTATTTACTTGCTCTTTTATGTCATGTTGGAAAATATCAAACTGCTTGTTTGGTGTGTAAAATTTAGTGGTTTTTCGTCGTGGTGCATTTTGTTCTGCAAAGTCTATTTTTATGTCAGAACCAATAAAATCATATCCGAGATAATTTGCTAAAAATCCTGTGGTTCCTGATCCAACAAAAGGATCATAGATACAAATATGTTGCTGGTCGTCTGTTTCCTGTTTGTTTGTGTCTCGAAGTAATGTACTTAGTCAAATATTTATCATAATATGTGCTAATTTTGCTGGCATCATGCCCATCTCC
>CAZKEK010000094.1:0-4235 GCA_964551805.1 uncultured Candidatus Peribacteria bacterium | reverse complement strand
TCAGCTTCCTGTAGGATATACTGATGATCCTTTTGAAGCGTTAGAACAACAAAATGATTTACAATGTAAATATACTTGAGGAACAGTTCTTCACTTATATATGGGAGAAAGATTATCAGACGCTCAGGCATGTAAACAGCTTGTCAAAAAGGTTATATCAAATTATCAACTTCCGTATATTACTATATCACCGGTCTTCTCTATCTGCCCAAAACATGGGTATGTAGTAGGAGAACATGATTACTGTCCAAAATGTGATCATGAAGTTGGATACACCTGAGAAGAATTTAATGTAGATATTAGAAAAAAACATACGTCAGACCCAGAAAAACTTAGAATTATTGAAGAACAAAAAATCAACAGCTAAAAAAACTTTTTATCTTTGTAACACATTTGTCGCCATGCAAACATTCTACAACAAAGAAGGTCAAGAAATTAAAAGAACTCCCTGCCAAGTTTATACTAGAGTAATGGGGTATCTCAGACCAGTAAGTGCCTATAATACTGGTAAAAAATCAGAATTTTACAGCAGAAAGTATTTCAACGAACAAAAAACAGCTAATTCTTCATTTGTAAGACAATTTGCACCACAAATGGCTTTTGTAGGATGTGGATGTGCTTGTGAAGGAAATTAATTAGTTTATTTCTCATAAAAAATTATGGCTGAAAACAACAATGTATGAGTTGGATTTGGTGTGATGATTCTTAGAGATGGGAAAGTCCTTCTTGGTCAGAGACATGTAGATCCTATCAAAGCATCTTCTGAACTTCATGGTGAATGAACACGAACGATGCCAGGAGGTAAGATGCAATTTCACGAAAGCTTCGAACAACTTTGCGCACGTGAAACACTTGAGGAAACCTGACTCAATATCAATATAGATACCATCAAAATTATCAGCATAACCAACGACATAGTACCTGACAAACATTTTGTAACTATAGGATTTCTTGCTGAAGATGTAGAATGAGAGGCACAAGTATTGGAGCCAGATGAAATCACTCAATGGAAACGATTTGATTTAAATGACTTACCTACACCACTCTTTTTTCCTAGTGAGAAAGTAATTAAAAATTATCTCGCAGGGACAATCTATAAACACTAATACTATACCTTGAAGTAAAGTTACAAAACAGAAACATAATATATAGTACTCTGTTTATACGGCTTTACTTTTTATTTACCTGGAGAAATTGAGCATATGAGCAAAGATATGTTTAATAGTAAATATCGTATAAAATCAATAAGATTGCCTGGATGGGATTATCATAATGTTTGATATTATTTTATCACTATTTGTACAAAAAATAGAGAACATTATTTTGGAATGATAAAAAATGGCGAGATGGTTCTTTCTGATATAGGAAAAATTGCCAATCAATATCGATTAGATATTCCAAAACATTTCCCTCATGTATCATTAGATGCATTTGTAATTATGCCCAACCATATACATTGAATTATTTCAATTAATAAAAAAATAAATGAAATTAAAAATGAAATCGGGAATACGGTAGAGACGCAAAATATTGCGTCTCCTAAAATAAATAAAATTAAAAATAATGGGAATGATTTTAATGAGACGCATGATTTAAAAATTGATGGGAATGATTTTAATGAGACGCATGATTATGCGTCTCTACAAACAAACAACAATGCATTGAACCCAAACAAATTTTGACCCCAAATAAAAAATTTATGATCAATTATTCGTGGATTTAAATCTGCTGTCACCACTCATGCAAAAATTCATAATATCGAATTTTCTCGACAACCAAGATATTATGAAAATATAATTCGCAATGATATCGCATATAAAAACATTATTGAATATATCAAAAACAATCCTTTACAATGGTATAATGATGAACATTATATATAAACATATTAATTTTTACTTATTCTCTAGATAATTACCGTGAAACTTGCAGGAATACAACAGTCAACAATGATAGATTACCCAGGCAAAATCGCTTGTGTAGTCTTTACCCAGTGATGTAATTTTCGCTGTCATTTTTGTCATAATCCTGAATGTGTATTGCCAGAAAAAATGATGTTGTTTCAAAATGATCTGATTCCCGAGGAAGCGTTTTTCAATTTTTTGAAAAGCAGAAAATGACTCTTGGATGGAGTCAGTATTTGTGGTGGAGAACCAACATTGCAGCCAGACCTCTATGAATTTGCCAAGAAAATAAAAGATATGTGATTCCTAGTCAAGTTGGATACGAACGGGAGAGATTGGCAGATCGTCAAAAGAATGATCCAGGATAAAATTTTGGATTATGTAGCGGTAGATTTGAAACATTCGCTGCACTGTTATGAAGAAGCAATTGGGCTTCCTCAGCCAGCAGAATTTTACCAAAGCTATCAGAAATTGTTGCAAATATTATTGGAAAGCAAAATAGATTTTGAATACAGAACTACGGTCGCAAAAGGGCTTCATACCGCTGAAGATATTGAGAATATGGCTGTATATATTAGAGGAGCAAAACATTATTATCTTCAGAATTATATCGGCGGGAATACCCTCGACCCGGATTTTGGGGGAACACCATTCAACGATGAAGAACTCGAAGCATTCAAAAAAATAGCTGAACCTTATGTCCAGCATTGCGAGGTAAGAAAATAGAACCAACTAACAACTAACAATTAATAACTAACAACAAATGAATTACTTGCCTATAAACTATGATGAATTACAATAGTCTGTATATATACATTCCTTCACTATTCACTATTAGTTGTTCACTGTTAGTTAACTTTTAAAATGAGCAAGACAATCTTGATATCCTTCAGCGTATGCTTTTTGGATATTTTTTTTGCTTGTATCTAAGACTTTGAGAGGGATTTCCTTGTAAAAAACCTCATCTACCATCGAAAGATGTTCTACCGTGTTTGCTCTCAGAAGAATTTCAAATGATACAGAAAGTGTATCAAAAACGGTATTTATCTTCTGATTTTCTTTGAATTTATTGAGCGCGATACCTATGATTTTATGGTTTGGATACTCTTGTTTAGCTTGAACAACAGGGAAATTGTTGGTTACTCAGCCATCCATAAATACATAGTGATGATAGGAAATCGCCGGAAATATTCCTGGAATTGATATACTTCACAATAATATACGAGCCAATTCTCCTCTATCAAATAACATAAATTTTGCCAAATTTGCATCGGTCACTCCTATATACACCTTTTTCTGAAGATCAGCAATATCTTTGGGAAGATCTATAGCAAACTGTTGTCCAATAGGCAGAGATTTTATTAAACTTTTTTTTGGGAATAAATTGAATGCATTGAAACCAAAAAACTTTTTGGTAGTACTAAATTTTTCATAAATTTCTTGTGCACTATATCCAGCTGCTCGATATGATGCCACAATCGCTCCAGCGCTTACGCCATAGATAGCATCGATTTTGTCTTTATATCCTAGTTCTTCTAGTCATTTTAAAATTCATAATGCATAAAATCCTCTTGTTCCTCATCATGAAATAACCAAGACATATTTATTTTTTTTGTTAGGAAGAAAGGAAAAAAGTTTCATAGGAGTAACTAACGACTAAAAACTAACAACGAATTATACTACCGTTATTTTATAATTTCAGCTCGATCGCCTAATTTCACACCTGCAGCGTTTGCTTCTTCGATATCTATATGAAAATCGAGTGCATACTCATCTTTTGCTCTGACTGCTACATTTTCAAAAATAATTCCTCTGACTCCTCCGACGTGCATCTTGACAACACTACCATTTTTTATTCACATTTCTGCGGCTTCCTTTACCGTACAATGAAGATGTCTTTGCGCTATCATAGCGAATGGACCATAGACATTTCCGACCGGTCAGATGATTTTTATATAGTCTAAATTTTCCGTATCTCATGAAACCTTGATTGGTGCATTTGTTCATACTATAAAATTGTCACCAAGCATAATCTCTACTTGCGTAATTTTTCTCGTCGGTCCTACTACTCTCACGTGTTCTATTTTTCCTTTTGGTCATTCGAGAGTTACGGTCTCTTCACATGCATATTGTCCTGGTTGAGAAATGTTTTTGAATATATTGAGTTGGTATCCTTTACCAAAAAGTTTTTCTACGTCACTGGGAGAAAGATGTACATGTCTATTGGAGATTCAGATAGGAATTCTCATAGGAAACGATAAAACGATAAAATTATTTTTATTTTGTCCTCCTTTGCAAAGGAGAGCCTGTCCCGCAAGGCGGAGGAACCAC
>CAZKEK010000093.1:0-4288 GCA_964551805.1 uncultured Candidatus Peribacteria bacterium | reverse complement strand
GGGTCAGATTAGGAAGTCCGGAAAAAGCACCACTTTGTATGGAAGAGATTTGATTCCCATTTAAATAAAGCTGGGTCAGATTAGGAAGTCCGGAAAAATCACCACTTTGTATGGAAGAGATTTGATTGTTATTTAAATAAAGCTGGGTCAGTGAAGAAAGTCCAGAGAAATCACTACTTTCTATAGATGAGATTTGATTTCATCATAAATCAAGAGAAGTTAGTGAAGAAAGTCCAGAGAAATCACTACTTTCTATAGATGAGATTTGATTTCCTCATAAAGAAAGCTGGGTCAGTGAAGAAAGTCCAGAGAAATCAACAGACTCAATAGAGGTGATTTGGTTTCCATATAACTCAAGATAATTCAATAAAGGAAGTCCAGAGAAATCACCAGACTCAATAGAGATGATTTGATTTCCTCATAAAGAAAGCTGGGTCAGATTAGGAAGTCCGGAAAAAGCACCACTTTGTATGGAAGAGATTTGATTGTTATTTAAATAAAGCTGGGTCAGTGAAGAAAGTCCAGAGAAATCACCAGATTCAATAGAGGTGATTTGATTCACTCATAAAGAAAGCTCAGTTAGTGAAGAAAGCTCAGCAAAAGAGCCGCTTTCTATGGAAGAGATTTTGTTGTTATATAAAGAAAGCTCAGTTAACAAAAAAAGTCCAGCGAAATCATTTTTTTCTATAGAGGAGATTTGGTTGTCGTGGAGATATAAGGTATCCAAATTATCAAGTCCTTGAAAAGTCCCAGATTCGATAGTAGTTATCTCATTTCGTCATAGATGCAAAAAAACTAAGTGAGATAATCCATTAAAATCACCAGATTCGAGCGAGCTAATCTGGTTGTCAGACAACAGTAGTTGTTGCAATCCCGTATGATTAACAAATGTATTTGGGGCAATGCTCGTAATTCATTTGTTGTTGAGATTACAAACAGGTGCATTAGTTGCACAACCATAACTTACAATATTTCCACTATTGAGCTCTCCTTCTGCAGCCAATACGGATAATCAAGTTTTAGCTTCCATAAGCCCAAAGGCAACAACAAACGCCAATAGAGCAAAAAACTTATAGATAGATATTTTTTTCCCAAAATACATACGACGACTACATTACATATATAAAAACGTTCTATCAGAATATGTTTTCATCACAAAAAATCAAACCATATAGCTGAGTACATTTATTCTGGATTGACATATTTATCTGTTCAGGTATAACATCGTGTATGTCTTTTTTGTTTGCAATATCTGACTAAAAAATTACAAAAAGATTACAAAAAGATTACTAAAAGATTACAAAAAGATTACTAAAAGATTACTAAAAGATTAGTTCACATAGATCATTAAATGTATATATTCAACTTTCCAACCTACAACCATTTAACTTTTTAACCATTTAACTTTCCAACCTACAACCATTTAACTTTTTAACCATTTAACTTTTTAACCTTCCAACCATTTAACCATTTAACTTTTTAACCTTTTAACTTATTAACCATTTAACCTTTTAACTTATTAACCATTCAACCTTTTACCCTTCTAACCTTCCAACTATCTCCCCATGCACAAACACATTCTCTTTGTCTTAGATTATTATCTTCCTCACAAAGGCTGATCGGAAACGGTATTTGAAGCTATTATTTCTCGTTTATTGGCAAAATGATATACCATTACT
Source organism: uncultured Candidatus Peribacteria bacterium (assembly GCA_964551805.1). Classification (GTDB taxonomy): domain Bacteria; phylum Patescibacteriota; class Gracilibacteria; order Absconditabacterales; family Absconditicoccaceae; genus CAJBLF01. Next base: position 2,609 of record CAZKEK010000093.1, on the reverse strand, counting down.
TTGCTTACCAGTCATTTTGATAGCAAGCTTCCCGTCCAAGAAAACAAAGAAAACTTTGTCGTCTATAGAATCGGAAAAAGTAGAATCAGTTTTATGTTTTGGGCATTGATCAAAGGAATAAAAATTCTTAAGCACACACCAAGTATTTCTCTTATCCATACAAGCACCTATGGTGGTGCAATCCCTGCATCTATTTTGGCAAAAATATTTCACAAAAGAATCATCTTGACCGTACATGAAGTGTTTGGAAAACTTCGAATACAATATAAGTGACGACGAAAATGATCAGTATATAAAATTTTTGAAAAAATAATTTTCGGATTTCCTTTTGACGCATATCATTGTGTTTCGTATTATACCCTCAATGCTGTTAGGATGCTCTACCGTATCCCAGACAAAAAACTCACCATGATTCACAATGGAGTAGATACAAATTTTTGGAATCCGGACGAGGTTTCTCCTTTGGAAATCAAAACATGGAGAACGACGTATGGACGAAACAACCACTTTGTACTTACGTATTATGGTCATGCAGGCAAATCTAAAGGACTAGATGTACTTGTGCGTGCGTTGCCAGAACTTGTTTTGGTGGATCCTAGTTTGCTTATTGTGTTCAATCTTATCGACTCCAAAAGAACAGCATATATCAAAGAAAAAATAAGAAAATATCACCTAAGAAGCGCCGTTCAGGTGTTTGATGGGTTTGAAAAAGAGGAGCTTCGTACCTTGATTGCAAGTTCTGATATGATTGTCGCTCCGTCATTGTCTGAGGGGTTTGGCTCTGTTCATACAGAAGCAGTAGCTATGAAAAAACCACTCCTCACTACCTATATTGCTTCTCTACCAGAAGTAGTTTGGGGAAATATAAAATTTATTGCTCCCAATTCAAAAAGAGAAATAATTCAGGCTATTATTCAGCGTAATGATCGGGTACAAAACGCGGATTACTATATTCCTCCCAAGGACTTTTCTCGAAACACCACCGTCAAAGAAATAATAAAATTGTATAGATAAAATAACTAATAGTGAAAAACTAATAGTGAAAAATAATGGAATTTGTTATATTACAAATCATAGTAAAATGCAGTAATAATAAATATCCCCGCAGTACTGCGGGGCGTTTGTTTGTTTGTTTGTTTCTAAATTCTAAATTCTAAATTCTAAATTCTAAGCTCTATCTGTTGTTATTATAAATATTTTCTTTTACACTATCTAGACTACCAAAATATTTTTCTACCGTAAAGGTATACGAGGAATATTGTCCATCCATAGTTTTGAAAAAGTAGAATACTTTGCGATTTGGTGCGGTGTAAGGCGATGTTTGCCATGTTCCGTCGATTGCTACTTTTCCCCATCGCGCTTTAATTGTTTTTGCGCTAGCATATTGTGATCCAATAGGATTAGCCAAATCTATAGTATATTTCAATACATCGAGCGTTGGGAAATATTTAGGGGTTAGGAAGTTGGATGAAGTAAACTGTTCTTTCGCAGAATCGTATCTGATGGTATATTTTTTTCCATTTGGTGCAGTATAAATTCCATTTTTGATCCATGATGTAGAAGAAATGTCCGAAGAAGAATTACTGTCATTGGTTATGTCACCATATTGGTCAGCAAGATCATAAAGATATTCCAGCGCTATACGTTTGCTGGTATCATTGGTACTTGAACCAAGATCATCTATTTTGCTTTGAAGCATTATCATCAACGAACTAAAGAATTCTTGTTTTTTGTCACCATTATAAAGATCTCTAAGTGATTCAAAAATTGCAATAATTTGAAGTTTTTCCGTACTTGAAAGTGTGGTAGAAATATCAGAATAATCATTGCTATTACTATCATTACTTTCTGCCATAGTAGTTACACGGAATGTTGCAGACGTATCTCAGATAGTTATGGTACTAGTAACATAGGTTTCATATTCACTACTAGAAGTAAGTTCTACTTTTAGTGTTGCTCCATTTTGGACATACCCTGTAGTTCCTACAAAATTTCCACTAATGTACAACGCTCATTTGCTTGCTGTAGCAAGTACGAGTGTGTTGGTAGACAATCAAGTGATAGTAATAGTATTGGAAGCATATATTCTGTTTATTCTTGCATTGCTCACATTAGCAAAAGAAAATGAACTTGGTGTAGTATCTAGACTTCCACTATAGTAAAATGGTTGAATTGCCGATACTCAAGAATTTCCTAAACTATCAAGTGATTTTACATATCGGTAGAATGTTGTATCAGACAATCCCAGTGAAGATCAGGTAATAGTTACAGAAGTTCCTGTCGTATATCCTGAAGCCACGATAGTACCAAATCCTTGCGTAGGAGAAACAAAATATTGGTATCATGAAATATGTGAAGGATCGGGAGAATTCATAGCCCAGCTAAGTACAGGTGAATTGGTTACTATAGCACCACTCGTAGGACTAAGTAATGTTGGCGCAGGAGCAACGGTATCTAGTTGTGCCAAAAATGTTCTAGAAATACTTACTCCACTAGCATTGGTAATCGTTACATAAATATCTTTTGATCCATCTGCTCCCGTAAGTACAGGATAATGAATCATTCGTCATTGTTGTGCGTTAATACTTCATGTAACGGGCGCATTGCTC
>CAZKEK010000092.1:0-4294 GCA_964551805.1 uncultured Candidatus Peribacteria bacterium | reverse complement strand
CAACGATTATGATACGGATGTGTTTTTGAGAATAGCATTTGAAACAGGACTCAAAAAAGCAACGGTAGGAAGATACGAAAAAGTGTTTGAAATTGGACAAGATTTTAGAAATGAAGGATCAGATCCAAGTCATCTCCAAGAGTTTACGCAAGTCGAACATTATGCAGTCTATTGGAATTATGAAGACAATATGAAATTTACAGAAAAAATGTTTGATTATTTTTTCGAAAAACTTGGATTACCAAAAACACTCAACGTAAAAGACAAAGAAGGAACTATCAAAGAAGTAAACTTTACTACTCCACGAGCAAGAATAGATTTTAGCAAAGGAATCCATGAAGCTTGCGGAATTGATATTACTCAATATGGAGTAAATGACGCAGAAAAACTAAGAACTGACATCAAAGCAAAAGGAATAGAATTTGAAAAAATGAATAGCATGGGAACAACAACATTGATAGATTATCTTTACAAAAAAGTCCTAAGACCAAAAATTCTCGGACCTGCATTCATCTACAACTATCCCGTCATTATGCAACCACTTGCAAGAACATCAGACAAAGAAAGCAATATCGTCGAACAGTTCCAATTATTGGTAAATGGACGAGAAATTTGCAAAGCATATTCTGAGTTGGTAGATCCTATCTTACAACAAGAAAATTTTGATCTGCAAGCAGAAGCTGCAGCAAAAGGTGATGAAGAAGCAACAGCCGGAGATGATGATTTCGTTACGGCTATGGAATATGGAATGCCACCGCAATCATGATTTGGAATGGGATTGGAAAGAATTTTAGCTATTCTTTGTGAACAAGACAACCTCAGAGACGTAGTGTTTTTTCCACTCATGAAACCAGAAAAAAAAGAAGACGAAGAAGAGAAAGAAGAATAATACAGATATTTTTTTCAACATGGTCCTTTAGAGCCAGGAAAAAAATCCACATAAATTTTTTTATTTTAAAATAAACACAGCAGTAGAAATAACCGTTGTTCGTAAACCATCTTTATTTCAAAGAGCAGATTGTGAAATATGTCTGGTTTTAAATATTTTTCCACTAGCGATATATTCTTGTTTTCTTTCATCCCGATTTTGGTCAGCATCAAAATCTATCCCAAACGTCGTCGCCAACATAGTAGCGGCCAAATCTTCAGCATAATCTCAGCTTACTTCTTCTGTTTCTCCATACGCATGATGTTCAGAAAGATATCCATAATGCTCACGATTTGCGGGTATTGCCAATCATATAGCAGCAGAGACTAATCTATCTGGTTCATTAGTTTGATGTCTCGCCATTACACAAAAAGTTATTTGTCCAGGATTGAGAAGTTTTCTTCACTCTTCTTCAGGAACAATTTCACACAAAGGTGGTAAAATACTAGAAACATATACTAGATTACATTTTTCTATTCATGCCTTTCTCAATGCCAATTCAAAACTAGCCAACTGATCTTTGTGTACACCAACTCATTTAGTAAAAAAAACTTTTTTTGGAATCATCGTACAAAAAACAAAAAAAAATAAAAAGATATACCATCTATTATCTTTATGACAAAAAAAACAAGATAAAAAGAACTAGTTGTTTTCTTAACCAAAATTTTTATGCTTTGGAGAGATACATATCAATTTTACAAAAAAAATTACTCATGATTATAGGAAACGAAGATAGCAGAGAAACCATAACAAGATACATCGATATGTTTTTTGCTGAAGATCCAAAAGCGCCACATTTTTTGATTGTAGCAGGACCACAACATATCGGAAAATCTACGGTAATTACCGACATACTCAAAGAAAAAATGGGTAATTATTTTGTTACTGATGTTTTGTATATCAAAGATTTTTCTGAGGAATTAGAAAAAAGACACAATCTCAAAATAGAATACAAAGCCACTGCGGAAACAGCAAAGACACTTATAAAAAATTACAATTATCAAGATCTTGGAGCAAGAGAAATCAACACACGACTCCAGCAATCAGCTATTGGAAAACACAAAATACTTATTATAGAAAATATAGAAAGAATGACCAGCGAAGCAGCCAACGCCTTTCTCAAAACCTGCGAAGAACCGCTCCCAAAAAGACTTATCATTGCGACTACATCCAACGCAAACCAGCTTATGGAAACTATTCTTTCTAGAGCATTAACGATAAAATTCAATGAGCTTTCCAACGAACAACTTTCCCAGCGAATGGAAACACAAAACATGTTCAAAACCAATCCAGAACTCAAACAGCTTGTGTGCAATATGGCAATGGGAAAACCTGGGATAGCACAACGTATGACAGGACTTATCGACCAGCAACCAGAATTGGAAGCGACATTCACCACGCTCATCCACAATTTGTCAACAGGCAAGAAAAAGTTTTTTGCTCATGACGCACTCAAAACATTATATAGAAACGGAATGCTCGAATCATTTATTGATGGACGAATCGCATACTGTATCAACAACAACATGGAAAAACAATGAGAAAAACGACTAGCGACCAAAAGACTCATGAGAACAAATGTAAATAGTGAAAACCTCCTCCTCTACTGACTACTAGATAACTAAATTTTTAAAAAATAACAAACCCACCCCGACCATGCACTTAACAGGGAGAGCCAAATGGAATTTTAATAAAAAGATTTTCTTCTTCCTTTAAGTCCCCCTATCAAGGCGAACGAAGTGAAGTCCTCGGAAGCCGGGAGGGATTTAGGGGGTTTGCTAAAATAAAATAAATTAAAAAATATATTTTATCAACCACAACTCCATGTACAAAACCTGATTTTACATCGACACACCAATAGGAAACAACGAATTTCATTATAATGAAAGAATCGCTCTTTGATCCCAAGGAAAAATTTTCGTACCAAACCTCATCCAATGAACCGTAGCCGATCTCGAAGAATGATCAGAAATAATTTTTGAAGAAGCGAATGAAGGGAAACTAATCAGTTGTACATGACTTAAACACTTTATACAGACAGAATACAAAAGTATACCTACCTACATTTTTGACAATCACAATCACGCACTTTTTTTCCGATATCGATATACGAAACAGTTTGAAGAGACAAAACCTTTTGTTGTAATTCATATCGATCAACATACCGACACCAAAGAAAACAAAAATAATTTCCAAGCAACCCACGCTTCACCTCAAGAAGTAATGAACTTTACCAGCTATGGATGTAATGTTGGTAATTTCCTCACCTCCGCCAAAGAAGCATGAATTATAGAACAAATCATCCAGGTCAGAAGCCAATATGCACTGCACAATATGGAAGCATTAGATTTTCATACCTATAATTATATCCTAGATATTGATATAGATTTTTGGGAACAAAAAACAGACAAAGAAATAGAATCTGATTTTACCATCATTAGAAAACTCCTCGACAACGTTTGCCTCATCACCATAGCCACTTCTCCGTATTTCATGGAACAAAAAAAAGCAATAGAGATAATAAAACATTTATTACAATAAATACATATATAAACAAGATAAAAACATGCTAGCAAAGCAATTTATCTAATATTTTTTAATAAAAAACAAATAAAACATTAGTACCAAGTCAGATGCATGACAAGACACTCCCCATATTCGAAACAACCAAAATATTCGAGTCGAAGTGAGTCACACGCATGTGTGGAAACAAGACGAGATAAATACATATTTCATGATGAAACGACGGTTTGTTGGGTTTGCATCTGACTAGAGTTTTTTGCATACTTTTTGTGGCAATGACAAAAAGTATGTCTGCGAAGCAAAAATATTTTTTTTAAATAAAAATTTAGATTGCTTCGTACCTCGCAATGACAAATAAATAAGCATTATTTTTTCACTTTTCCGTGTGGAGTTCCTTCAGTAAATCCAGCTATAGTCTGTACTCCTACAACCGCATTATCAGTAAATTTTTGAAGTGTATCAGCTCCGACGTAAGTCATAGACGAACGTAATCCTGTCATAAATTCATCAACAACATCTCACACAGACTCCATTCCATGTTTAATATATATTTTTGAAGTCGAGATTCCTTCACGAAACATCTGTTTTTTTGCTAATTCATATTTTGAAACAGATTGATTTCTTCCGACAACAGCTTTCCTAGATGCCATGCCGTAATTTTCTTTGTACATCAATCCATGTTCATCGTATTTTACATCACCAACAGATTCCAAGACACCAGAAAACAAGGTACCTATCATTACGTGATTTGCTCATGCAGCCAACGCGAGGATCATATCTCTTGGTGATTTTATTCCTCCATCAGCTCGAACAAATCATCAGAGTTTTTTAGCTTCTTGAGCA
>CAZKEK010000091.1:0-4323 GCA_964551805.1 uncultured Candidatus Peribacteria bacterium | reverse complement strand
TAATAGACGAGTTTCTTGGAAAATAACCACCCAAAAAGTTTAATTATCCCAATTTTTTAATTATCTTATTCACCTCCTCCATATCTCCATCATCAAGAATAATGAGGTCGAATGTTTCGGAGAATTTTTCACGATTATCGGGGGAATCATTGTTGAGAAATCAGATTTTTATGATATTTTTTAACAACCTCTCCGTCCTTCGGACACCTCTCCTATCAGAGAGGAGTAATTATTTTCCCCTGATAGGGGGAATGTCCGCGAATGCGGGCAAGGGGGTTGTACGCGTTCCAATTTTTTTTATTTCGTTATATTTTCCAATACTTCAGGGATTTCTGATTGTAAAAGATGTCCCCTATCATGAAAAGTAATAAGTTTAGCTTTGGGTAGATATGCCTTTATTTTTTCTGCATGAGCATAAGGAACTAAATCATCATCAGTAGAATGATATAAGAAAATTTCATCAACTTGATATTCTAAATTTGGAATAATTGATGGATCGTACGCAAAATCTCATGAATATTTTTCTTCTTCCGTCATATCGCTTTCATCGAAAACGGTCGACATAAGATGAAGTTGTTTAACTTTTTTCGGGAACGTATTTTCTCAGAGATATTTTATCAAAAACATCGCTCAAAGTGAATGTCCTACCATAACTAAATTCTCATCATTGAGATAGGGGAAAATTTTTTCAAACCAAATTTTTCGAGCTTTGTAACTCGCCATATTTTTGTTGGGCATCTCTGGTCTAATTATCTGATAGGTTCCTTTAATACTTTCGAACCAATCTTTTCGATCCCCTTTTTTTTCGAAAGGATCATAATCTCGTGTTTCAAGCGCTTTGCAAAAAGCTTTATTGTCTGGAAAACACATTCATCCGTGGATATAGATAAGTTGTTTCATAGATATTTTTCTGAAAGTAAAATTCTCTCTATTTTTTGGACGTTCGCGAACGTCCCCTACAACTAACAAAGGGCTTTATGCTTCAAGCTTTAAACTTTAAGCTAGTCTAAAATTCACATTCCTTCGGAGCTCTTGGGAATGGGATTACGTCGCGAATATTTTCCATACCCGTAATATACATCATCAATCTTTCAAACCCTACTCCAAAACCTGCATGAGGAACAGTACCATATTTTCTTAATTCTAAATATCGTCGTAACTCTTCTGACTTCATTCCCATATCTTTGATCTTTTTTTCTAGGACATCTAATCTTTCTTCTCTTTGAGATCCTCAGATAATCTCTCCAACACCTGGCGCGAGAAGATCTGCTGCGGCCACGGTTTTGCCGTCGTCGTTGAGTCTCATGTAGAAGGCTTTGATCTCTTTTGGATAGTTGGTAACGAAGGTCGGTCCTTTGAAAATCTCTTCACAGATATATCTTTCATGTTCGGTCTGAAGGTCGATTCCTCGCTCTACTGGATACACAAATTTCTTTCCTGATTTCTTCAACAATTCAACTGCTTCGGTATAGGTCACTCTATTGAAATCTGAATTTATTAATGTTTCGAGACGTTTTTTGACTTCTGGATTGATAAATTTTTCGAAGAATTCCATCTCTGCTGGAGCGTTGTCGAGAATATATTTGAAGACATATTTGAGTAATGATTCTGCGAGATTCATATCGTCATTTAAATCTGCGAATGCGATTTCTGGTTCGATCATCCAGAACTCTGAAAGGTGTTTGGTCGTGTTGGAATTTTCCGCGCGGAAGGTTGGTCAGAAAGTATATACTTTGTTGAATGCTGTTGCGAAGGTCTCTGCGTTGAGTTGTCCACTTACTGTCAAGTTGGCTTCTTTACCGAAAAAATCTTTTTTGAAATCTACCTTTCCCTTCCCGCTTTGCGGGATTCCGTTTCACTCCACCTCTGTTTTTGGCATATTGAGAAAGTCTAATGTCGATACTTTGAACATTTCACCTGCTCATTCTGCGTCAGCTCCCGTGATCAACGGTGTGTGCGTATAGATAAATCCGTTCTCGTTGAAATATTTGTGAATAGCAAATGCGAGCAATGATCTCACTCTAAATACTGCGGAAAACGTATTTGATCTTGGTCTGAGATGGGCTATTTCACGGAGAAATTCCATGCTATGTCCTTTTTTTTGCAATGGATAATCACTCGGACACTCACCAACTAATGTGATTTTTGTTGCTTTGATTTCAAAAGCTTGTTTGTTTCCTTGTGAAGCGACTAATTTTCCTTCTACGGTCATAGATGTTCCTGTCGTGAATTTGCAGATTTCGTCAAAATTAGATAAATTATTTTCGAAGACAACTTGAATATTCTTTAGGTATGAACCATCATTGAGTTCAATAAATCCAAAAGTTTTGGAATCTCTTACACTTCTTACTCGTCCATTGAGGATGATATCCTGATCAAGGAACTGTGTGTAGTCAGCGTAGATTTGCGCGATAGTTGTCAGTTTCATTGTTCTTTTTTTAAAAATATAAATATACTGGATGTATATTTTTTTGCCTTGATTATGCAACATTAGTAGAGAGATTTTCTCCGATTTTTCTCCTTTTCCTTTTTGTCTTGACTTTTTATGTAAAAAGTATATACAATATTTAAACAAAATGTAAACAAAAACAAACTAAACAACTAAATTATGCAATCAAAACAAAACATTAGCTTTATGATTCCCGAAAAACCATTTTTAATTATGGTAATAATAGAGAGAACCAAAAAACCTTTTTTTGTAAAAGAAATTATTGAAGAAGAAACAACAATTACTTTTATTGGAGAATATATCCGTGATATTATTGCTACTCCAACAAAAATCTTCAATATAAAAGAAGGGACTACTACTAAAGAATCCGTATGCCTAAAGATTCCAAGAATTGGAAAAACCCAAATTAGTGTTCGAGAATTTACTATTAATGAACCCACTAGTCTTATTGATACAATAAGCACTATCAAAAACAAAATCACTGAAGGTAAATGCCTTATAGCAGCAAACGATGAACAAGCAATTACATTGTTCGACCAACTAATCGCTAATCTTAAAAAAGAACAAACAAGATTGGTAAATAGAAAAAATATTGTAGCCAGAAGACAAAACCATTTATTATAACATTATTTACCATCATAATTTAAAAAAAATCCTTCTGGCTTCCCAGAAGGATTTTTACGTATATTACTATAGTCCATAATAAGACAAATCCGAAATTGTTAGTTATTAGTTGTTCACTGTTAGTTGTTTTATAAGCTTCTATTTTTTATCTCAAGTAGACACTTGTCGACAAACTCAGTAAGAGCAATCTCGTACTGCTTTTTGCTTCTATATTCACGGATAGAAAGCGTTTTTGTTGTCTCTTCTTTTTCCCCTACGATAATGATGTAAGGAATCTTTTCTACTTCAGCGTTTCTAATTTTTTTGCTGAAAGAATCGTCTCCTGTATCTACACTTGCTCTCAATCATTGTTGTTTCATCATACTAGCCACCTGATTTGCATACTCCACAAATGGTTCTGCTACAGGAACGAGTTTGATTTGTTGTGGTGCGAGCCACAAAGGAAATGCGCCAGCAAAATGTTCCAACAAGAAACCAATAAATCTTTCATGGGTACTTAGCGGAGCTCTATGAATACAAATTGGTGTTTTGTCAGTTCCGTCTTTGTCTTTGTATGTAAGATTAAATCTTTCTGGCACAGCAAAATCTACTTGATTGGTTGCTAAAGTAAATTCTCTTCCAATTGCTGACCAAATTTGTACATCGATTTTTGGCCCATAAAATGCTGCTTCATTAGCCACTTCTACAAAAGGAACTTTATTTTTTACCAATATATCTCTGACTTGATTTTCTGTTTTGATCCACAATTCTTCATTGTCTACATATTTTTTTCCTAATCATTCTTTACCATGTGTAGAAAGTCTCATTTGGTATTTATCTACACCAAAAAGATCAAAATAATATTTGTACATTTCTACGACCTTCATAAATTCATCTTCAAACTGTTCTTCTGTACAGTAAATATGTGCATCATTCATCGCCATAGATCTTACTCTCATAAGACCAAACAACGATCCAGAATCTTCATATCTATAACAATGTCCATATTCAGCCAATCTAATCGGAAGATCTCTATAACTTTTTGGTTCAGCATCATAGATTTTGTGATGATGAGGACAGTTCATCGCTTTGAGATAATATGTTTCTCCGTCCAATTCCATAGGAGGAAACATGCTTTCTGCATAATAAGGCAAATGTCCTGACCTAAGATACAATTCTTGTTTGGCAATATGTGGTGTACGAACTCTTTTGTATTCATATTTTGCCTCTGTTTCTTTTGCTAAATTTTCTACTTCATCAGCGATAATAGT
>CAZKEK010000090.1:0-4353 GCA_964551805.1 uncultured Candidatus Peribacteria bacterium | reverse complement strand
ACAAATCACTCCACAAGAAGAAGGAGATCTCGCCAAAAGAATCAGGGCTGGAGATACAAAAGCATTGGAAAAACTAGTCAATGCCAACCTTAGATTTGTCGTCTCCGTAGCCAAACAATATCAGAATCAATGACTTGAGCTTCCTGATCTTATCAATGAGGGAAATCTCTGACTTACCAAAGCTGCTCTAGGATTTGATGAAACGAGAGGATTTAAATTTATTTCTTATGCGGTCTGGTGGATTCGTCAGTATATCTTGCATGCAATTGATGAACAAGCACATATGATTAGATTACCACGCAATAAGATATGAACCAACAATAAAGCTTCAGAAATAATTTCTATATTTGAGCAAAAATATCAGAGAGAACCTTATTCGGAAGAAATACAAGAGATATTGGCCATTAAAGACAAAGATGGTTTTCTAAAAGATCGTCAAAACTTGAAGCCAGTTTCTCTTGATGCTGAATCATTGGTCGAAGGAAGCTCACTTTCCGATATGTTTCCTAACAATATGTTCCCTAGTCCAGATGATATGGACTGACCCACAATTGATAATGAAGATAGATTCAAACAAAATTTTTATGAAGCGATAAAACATATAATTTTTGACCATTATACAAAAAAGCTGTTTCCAAAAGACAAAATATCACCGCTTAGAGAACAAGATATAGTAAATAGAATACGTAGACTAGCATCAAAAAAAATAGAAGTCATTACCTATTATTATTGATTGAATGGAAATCCTGAATACGCGCTAGAAGCAGTTGCTGATACGTTTGGACAAACAAAAGAAAACATCAGAAGAATAAGAGACAAAGCTCTTGATATACTAAAAAAATCACCAGAAATGCAACGCTGGATGGAATATCTATAATATTTATTTTTTTATCTACCCACGTCTATGAAACTTCGCAAAGACATACCTACTCCTCGTGAAAACAGTCTCGATAGATATCTCAATGATATTGAAAAAATACCACGCATTACCGCAGAGGAAGAAGTAGAACTTGCCAAAAAAATCAAAGCCGGAGATCAGCAAGCTTTGGAAAAATTAGTCAAAGCCAACCTTAGGTTTGTTGTCTCTGTCGCCAAACAACATCAGCATAAATGGAATTCTCTTCCTGATCTTATCAATGAGGGAAATCGCTGATTGATTGAAGCAGCAAAAAAATTTGATGAAACAAGAGGATTTAAATTTATTACTCATGCCAATAGCTCTATTCATGGATATATTTTAAAATTTATCGCTGATGACTCTAACATAGTTAGAAGACCCACAAACAAAACAAGCACTATAAAAAAACTCGGAAGAGAATATAGTCTTGTCGAACAAATATATTATCTAGATCCAAGTCCAGAAAACCTCCAAAACCTCTTGCTTGCACAAAACACTATCCAAGAAAAATCCAATGGATTACGTCACTCCATATCGTTTGACACTCCTCTATGAGACGAAAAAAATTCCACTTTTTCAGAAAATTTTGCTGGAGATCTCGTTCCTGCCGATCTCCAAATACATACCAAATATATAAAAAAATCCATTCATGAGTTATTGGATGACATCACATGATCAGAAGAAACAAAGCAGTTAAAACGTGAAATCATTATGCATATATTTGAAATAGATAGAGAAAAACTCAAGCAAAATGAATTGGCTAAGAAATTTTGATGTTCTGTATCTTATATAAACAACACAAAAAATCGTTTTTTACAAGCCAAAAGAAAAGAGGAATCTCTCCAAGAATTATATGCCACATTAATAGATTAATATACGTAATTTTACTTGAATATATGGGCTTTTTATGTACTATAAAGCGTCAATTTTTTTATAATTAATGAAAAGTAAAAAACTACTAGTGAAACCTGTCTGCGGTAGGCAGGAGCGATTGACTACATAGAATGGACTCTAGTTTATACACAGACAAAATCGTACATTGTTAGTTGTTAGTTTTTAGTTGTTAGTTAATTTGAAAATGGATCTCAAAGACATAAGCACCAAACGACAAAAAAAATGGAAAGAAACCGAACTCTACAAAGTCAAAGAAGATACTTCTAAACCAAAATTTTATATTCTGGATATGTTTCCGTATCCGTCTGGTTCCGCATTGCACGTAGGACATCCGAAAGGATATATCGCTACCGACACCTTAGCGAGAAAAAAAATGTTACAAGGATTCAACGTCTTACATCCTATGGGATTTGATACATTTGGATTGGGAACCGAGCAATATGCCATCGACCACAAAATGAAACCACAAACAGTTTCGGAGCAAAATATCGCAAAATTTATTAGTCAGTTAGAAAATTTTTGAACTACCTACGATCGAAGTAGATCACTCAGTACAGCTGATCCAAAATATTTCAAACGAACACAACGAGTATTTTTGCAGATGTACAATCATTATTACGACACTAAATTAGGCAAAGCTTTGCCAATTAAGGATTTAGAATTAAGAATTAAGAATTGAGAAAATCTTTCTTATTTGTCCTCCTTTGCTAAAGGAGGGGAACCGCTTGCGGGGGAGGATTTAAAAAACTTTCTTAATAGCCAGAGATTAGCTTATGTAGATTATAAGCCAATAAATCGATGTCCGCATTGTATGACAGGATTGGCGAATGAAGATCTTGATGATGGAAAATGTGAAAGATGTGGAAGCGAAGTAGAACAAAAACCGATGAAACAACGAGTATTGAGAATTACAAAATACGCCGATAGATTGATTGAATGATTGAATGATTTGCAGCGGGATGAATCCATGAAAGACTTGGAAAGAAACTGGATTAATAAATCAGAAGGAACAGAGTTTGATATGGCAATAGATGGAATGGATGCAAAATTCAGTGTCTATACAACGCGTATAGATACCGTTTTCTGAATGTCATTCGTCGCTATCGCACCAGAACATCCGCTTTTGAAACAAATGAGAGATGATAAATGAAAAATGATAAATAATTGGAAGGAAATTGAAGCATATCAAGAACAAGCTAATAAGAAAACACAGCTTGAAAGAACGGAATTACAAAAAGACAAAACTGGAGTTGAGATTAAAGGCATCAAAGCTATCAATCCGTTTAATGGTGAATCAGTACCTATTTTTGTCGCTGATTATGTCTTGGCAAACTATGGAACAGGAGTCGTTATGGCAGTACCAGCGCATGATGAAAGAGATTTTGAATTTGCAAAAAAATACTGAATAAAAATCACACAAAGCATAGCACCATTCATCAAAGAAAATCATGGAAAAGAATGATATGATATTCATCACATCGATAGTTTCACCTCTATTATTAAACATTCAGCAGAAGACAAATATCTCTTAATAAAATTTCACAATAACAAATTTTGATTCGTGGGATGAAAGATAGAATGAAGTGAAACTAAACTTGATACACTCAAAAGAGAGATCGTTGAAGAATCATGATATACTGATTTTGAAGTAAAAAATACAATCTTAGAAAATGCTTTTGGACTTTGATATAAACCACACAAAGATAGAATAGATCAATGTCATGATAAAGTATTTTTGGTACAATTGTTGAATGATAAAAATATTGGCATTTCTGAAGAAGAACAAGCAAAACACACAACACAACGAGCAACAAAAGCAGAAATAGATACATTAACTTTAGTCGATCATCATCAATTCTATCGAGATACCTATATCAAATGACCATCAGCATATACCGAGAAATGAATCCTCGTTGATTCTTGAGAATTTTCTTGAATGACCAGCGAAGAAGCGATTCCTGCTATGCAAGAACGATTAGAAAAAAAATGAATTGGTGGAGTAAAAATAAATTATAAAATGCAGGATCGAGTATTTAGCAGACAAAGATATCGAGGTGAACCGTTTCCTATTGCACGAACAGAGGACGGAGAAGCTGTTGCACTTGATGAAAAAGATTTACCACTACTTCTTCCTGACGTAGAAAACTACGAGCCGACAGGGACGGAAGAATGACCGCTCGCAAATATTAGTGATTGGGTAAATATCACCTTGCCCGATGGAAGAAAAGCAAAACGTGAAACCAATACCATGCCAGGACGAGCAGGAAGTTCACGATATTGGCTCAGATATATGGATGTGAATAATGAAAATGCATTGGTAGGAAAAGATAAAGAAGCGTATCGAGGTAACGTAGATGTCTATGTCGGTGGTGCAGAACATATCACTAGACACATGATCTATGGAAGATTTTGGCAAAATTTTTTGTATGATATTTGAGTGGTGACAAAAAAAGAACCGTTCCAAGAATATCATTCTGTAGGACTTATCATGGGAGAAGATGGAAGGAAAATGTCTAAGAGACGAGGAAATGTAGTCAACCCTGATGACATTATCAACGAGT
>CAZKEK010000089.1:0-4426 GCA_964551805.1 uncultured Candidatus Peribacteria bacterium | reverse complement strand
GAGTGGTAAAAATAAGCGGATGAGCACTATTCATCAATATAGCATAAGGATTCGCTCCATAGGTATAGAGCGTGCTCTTGAGCAAAGGAGACATAAGCTCTACAGAAAGATCAAGCACAGATTGGAATGCTGGGGATTTCAAAAACGTATCATAGTCTTTATAATATTCCGGTGATAATTGTTTGGTGATGATATGAAGCGCTACAGCCAGATCTGTTATGATAACAGAAAGTCCTCCTAATCAATGTGCTGAAGGCGGTTCCATCAGAAAAGAAATATCAAGTCATATCTTCTGTTTGTAAAGTTTAAGATAGTTCTTTATGGTTACGCTCAACTTGTCTAAATTATAGTTTGCTACATTATTTCTTTTATCAAATTTTTTCCCATTGAATTCTATATTCTTTTTAAATACTACATTTCCTGTAGATGTGTATTTTATCCCAACATAAGATTTAGTGGAAACCTTTTGCTTAAGATTGAAATTACTGCTGATATGGATGGATCCTCATCGGGTAAGGATATGATTTCAGCTGATGATCATATCATTATCTTTTCGAAATTCTTCATATACTTTTGCATGTTTTTCTTTGAGATAATTAGTATTCGTAGGTTCGATCGAAGAATCAATTACTTGTTTCTCTTGGGTAATATTTTTCTGAGCAAGAGTAGTTAATTCTGTGATACATTCCTTGAGCATATTATATTTTTCCTGTATCCTGTTCAATAATAATTCCGGATGAATCACGGAAAAATATTTGGTTTCATTCTTATTCTCTTCAGTGACGATTTCCTTGTTCATCAAATCCTTGAGGATCGAATAGATAGTCACTCTTTTTATTCCTGTATTTCTAGCAATCGTACTTGCAGGCACAGCTCACAATTCCAAAACGGTGAGATATACTTTCGCTTCTTTTTCAGATAGTCCATAATTTTGTAGAGTAATAAGTAAGTTTGCGTCCATAAAAATCTTGTAAATAGCTAAATTTTGCTCATAGTATAATTATACTCGTAACCGGCAAAAAAAGCAAATTCTTATATCTATAGATTTCCTAGAATATAAAGCGTTCAGTTATACTTGATTTTTATATATATTTTGCTATATGTAAATATAAACTCTAACAAAAATATATAATTATGGACAAATTTTTGCAATTATTACAAAACACTAGCGATCAAAATGCATTCAATATGCTGTATCAGCTTTACAAGACCATCAATACTAGTTGTGCTGACGACTTGATTGCATTCTGGCATACACTTTCTACATTTGAATCGAACGTTTCCGATCCAGGTATATTCCAAACTGTAGAGCATATACAATATGCTATGGTCCAGCGGATGAAATCGCTAGCAGCAGAAATACCAACGCCATTTGCCAAAATTTCAGGGCAAAAAAAACTTTCTCTCCAAGAGGAATTTGAAAATACCATAGGAGAAAAACTTAATAATTGGGGTAAATAAAAAACTTATTTATTAATCATTAATCATTAATCAAACCTTTCGGTATCTTACTGATTGGTTTTTTTTATTTGAGATACCATAAAAGTTTTTTTAAATATTCATGATGTCGAAATTATATATATTGAAAAATAATATATGAACTATTTCTTATAAAACTTGCAATCTCTTCACTACTCTTTCTTTCCCCATCACTTGCATAACAGAATACAAATCTGGCGTTTGGGTTGCACAACAGAGTTGGATTCTCAAAAACATTGCCAAGTCTCAGGTCTTTCCTATATATCCACCTTCCTTAAATTCTGCATTATTTCCTGCAAAACCATATTTTTTTCAGATTTCTTTCAATTGAGCGAATCGTTCTTCTACGGACATATCCAAATTCATCGCCTGGGAATATTCATCAACGAATTGGCGTAAAATATCTGTTGAAAGTTGAACGTTGAACGTTGAAAGGTTATGATCAACTTTTAATTGTTCCCGCTCACTGTCGAAGAAAAAGCGTAATTGTGTTTCTACATCAGCGTACGTCGTAAATCTCTTGGGATCTTTGGCGGTGTGACGTTCGATATTCATCGCAGCTTTTACATAAGGAATATCAGTCTGCATCAAGACAGCTAATTCTGGTCTATATTTCACAGCTCGAGCTAAACTTTGCTCGTAGAGTTCGTCCGTTGAAATTCTAGATAAGTAATTATTATTTACACTTTGCAGTTTTACTAAGTCGAACAATGCTCATGATTTTCCCATCTTTTCGAGTTGTATGTCGAAGTCGAGATAGCTCTTTTCTGGATTAGCTTTTTGTCCCTCTTCAAAACTTGGATCGATAATCGTGAGAAGGTATTCGATAATTCATTGAGGAGCATATCCGTTTTGGAAAAAATATCCAATGTCTGCCTCAGGATCATGTCTTTTGGAAAGTTTTCTCTTATTTCCATTGTCGAGTTTCAATAATGGTGCAGCATGACAATATTGTGGATGTGATAAGCCAAATGCAGAGAACAATTGTAAATGTAATGGTACAGAAGCTAACCATTCATCTCCTCTGACCACATGAGAAGTTTTCATAAGATAGTCATCAGCAATATGTGCAAGATGATAGGTTGGCAACTCGTCTCATTTGATAAGTACAATATCATTGAAATTGTCGATAGTTTCTATTTTTCCTTTGATTATATCTTCAAAAACTACTCTCCTGGTTACCTCGCCAGGAGAACGAAATCTAAGAACATACCCTTCTGGACTCTTTTGTAATTGTTCAAGAATTTCGTCTGGTGATTTATTTCTTCGGACAGAATAATTACCGTAGATACCAGGAGTTACTTTGGTTTTTGTTTGCTGATCACGAATAGTTTCCAGCTCTTCTGGTGTCATCCAGCAAGGATAGGCAAGCCCATTTTCCAAGAGATATTTTGCAAAAACTTGATAGATATTTTTTCTGTGTGACTGTGTATACGGTCCATAATTACCTACATCAGTAGCATGTTCTCAGAGAGGACCCTCATCAATTTGTATACCAAACGTTTTCATTCCTTCTATAATTAGATTTACTGCTCATGCTATTTCTCTTTTTTGGTCAGTATCTTCTATTCTCAAAAAGAATGTTCCGTTATTTTGTTTGGCAAATTTTCGTGAAACAAATGCTGCATATACTCCTCCGATATGCAAAAATCCTGTAGGACTTGGCGCAAAACGAGAACAGATAGGATTGGATCTTGGTGGATATTTTTTTTCTAAGTCTTGGATAGTTTCGGTTACGTCAGGAAAAATGAAGTCAGCAATCTCTTTTCGAGTAGTCATAGTAAAATAATGATAAATGATAAATGATAAATGATAAATGATAGATGATAGATGATAGATGATAGATGATAAATTATCTTTATCATACAAATATAATAATGAAGTTCAAGAAAATTAGCTTGATTCGTTAGTATATTCTCATATAATTATGGAGATATATAAAAAATTTTATTTATTTTACCTAACAAAATCATGAACAAACAAACTTCTAACTGACTTTTCCTCTTGGGATCGACAATCATCCTAGCACTCACTTTTTTCTTCGTGGGAAATGCTATGATTCAATCAAATAAAAACAATCAGCAATCATCTATGGGGATAACCAATACTATCTCAGTAATAGGAGAAGGTAAGGCATCTGTTGCTCCTGATATGCTTGTAATCAACGTAGCTATTTCCGAGCTTGCCGCAACTACAGAAAAAGCGCAAACCCAAGCCAATGAAAAAGTAAACAAACTCAAAGAAATATTGAAAACTGCAGAAATCGCTGATAAAGATATCAAAACAGCCAATGTAAGTACGAATCCAGAATACGATCGAAGTCAATCTTGAAGAAAACTTCTTGGATACAGATCACAACAAAGCATCACTATCAATGTGAGTGGAGAAAATTTTGGAGAAAAATGAGGAAATATCGTTACGCAGATTTCTAAAATAGGAGGAGTAAATGTAGACAATACCTATTTCGATCTCAAAGATAAAAATGCTGCATATCAAGGAGCTCGTGAAAAAGCTTTTGCTGATGCAAAAACAAAAGCTGAACAACTAGCAAAAGCTGGTGGAGTTAGTCTTGGTAAACCGGTGATGATTACTGACAACAATGTTTCTTACAATCCAGGACCAATCTATTATGCAAAAAACGAGATGGCAGGAGCTACTGCTGATACTGCCACAAGCAATACAGCACTTTCTGCAGGACAAACTGAAGTCACTATCAATGTTAATGTTATGTATGAGATTAAATAAAGTGAAAAGTGAATTTAAAATTTAGAATGCAGAATTTAGAATTACGTGAAAAATCAACAACATGCAAAAATGAGGCGTCAGCGATGGCGTCTTTTTTTTATTTTTATTTTTATTTTTATTTTTATTTTTAAAAGAGACACATTCAATGTGTCTCTACAAATTAACATACAAATTAACATACAAATTAACATACAAATTAACA
>CAZKEK010000088.1:0-4488 GCA_964551805.1 uncultured Candidatus Peribacteria bacterium | reverse complement strand
ATGATTTTTTCAATTCTGCTTTTACGCCAAAATAAAATTTAATTTTAGGTTCGGTACCAGATGGACGAATAGTAATCTTACTTCCATCAGCAAGGAAAAACTGAAGCACATCAGACTTAGGCAAATTTATTGGGCTTTCCGTTTTATTTAAAATATTTTTTTCTTTCTGTAACTGATAATCTTTTATTATTACAACATTCTTTTCGTTATTTTTTGTTGGTGTGTTTGTGGTGCGTTTGAGGTATAGAAAATCGTATTTTTGTCTGCAATAGTTACGATACCTTTTGCTACAATGAGTTTTTTTTGTGCTATTTTTGTCGATACTGGTGCTAATAATTTTTGTGTATCAGGTGCAATACTGATAGTTATTCATTTGTTTTCTTGGATATCGATTGGTGCTTGGTAGACAAATCCTGCCTTGAGAAAGTTATCAAACTTTATACTCGTGTTTGCTGATGCACCATCGTAAATTTTACCATCTCCACTATTTACGCTTATCGTATATGCTTGCGTATTTTGTCCTATAGTATTTCAAAATTTGTCGGTAGCGTTTATGATCAATGGAACTTCTCCTCCTGCCATAACAATATCGGTAGGTGATTGTATCGTGATGTTTTCTATAGGTCATGGAAGGATATTTATTGTTTGTTGTTTTACTATACAAGCGTTTCCCAATCCAGGACAAAGCTCAATATTGAGTGTTGTTGTTCCCGCTTTTTTTTCATTGATGACGATATCAAATATATAATTTTCTTTGTTTGGATTGTAATATTCTTGTGCTTTTTGAGTACAAATATTTTTGCTGAGTACTTTTCCGTTTCTGCTTATTCCTACACAGTTATCTCCGGTTCACGATATTTTCACATTGATATCTCCCATGTTTTGTGCCATACCTATTGTAAGCGTACTATTGGTTGTATTTTCTACTCCAATAATTTTTTTGTCTATCGTGACTATGGCTGCATTGTTATATCCTTGGAGTTTTTGTTTGTTGTCTCCTTCAGCGTTGTTGATAATTTCTTCGTTGTTTTGTGTCTCTCGTTGTGATCAATATTCGGTTCGTTGTTGTTGTGCAGATTCTAAACTATTTCCTATTTCTTTTAATGTTCCTATAAATACTGGTCACAGTGCGTTTTTGAATCCTATTTTTATGTCCAATGGTTTTTGGATTACTTTTGTTATTCGGCATTTCATAGCTTTCATCCATGGAGATGAAAATGTTTTGATATCAAAAAGTAATGCTGATCCTTGGGTATCTACTCCCTCACAACTATCTATTTCTGCTTGTAATTTGTCGGTTTCTGTTTTTTCTATAAATGCATTTGCCGGGATTTTTTCTGTATTTTTTTTGGTTTCTTGGATGTTTTGTATACTTTGGATAAATGCTGGAATAGATTTTGCTGAGATATAATCTTCTCCATCTGAATTGATAAACCCTATTTCATATCCTGTGGTATTGTAGGTTGGTGTAATAAATTTACCTTGGTCATTTCCTTCTGTGAGATAGGTAGTTACAATATTACTTACTTTTTGGTTGATATCAAAACTGTTTTTTATTTCGGTCATATCTTCAGCTACTCCTGTTTGTTGGAGTCTTTCTGGTCGTGATATATTTTGGTAGTATAAGAGTTTTGCTATCACATCGAGTTTTTGGTCAATTGTACTTGCGGGTGATTTTCCGTAGACATATTTTTCTCCATATCCATTTTTTAGGGTATCAAGGAATTGTATTGTTTGGGTGATAAAATAATCAGCTGGTAAGAGATTATAGGTGTGTGTGTTTGGATTTGCTAAAGGATCTAGCTGTCCCAAAAGTGTAAACTGACTGCTCCATGTTTGGTAATATTGGTTTTTTTTGGTTTGTTGTGTTGTAAGGAGCGTGTTGTATTCTGTGGCTTTGTTGAGTAAATATGTTTTTATTGCTTCTCTTATTTCTGTGGGGGTTTTGAGTAGTTTTTTGTTTCCTTGTGTTTTGTATATTTCTACTTCATAGAGATTTGGATAATTGAGTCTTACGAGATCTCATCCAATTCCTTGGAAAGTAATATTTCTAATGTTGTCGATTGGTCTGTCTTGAGTAGTCAGATTCATTCCTTTGTTTATTTCTTTTTTGTTTGGATCGTTGGATATGGTAAAGGTATTCATAGTTGTTTTTGTTTGTGCAACTTCTGTCGCTATTTCTGGATGACTGAATATTTGGTTGATTTCCACAAACGGTTGTACTTGTCAGTTTTCGCCTAGGTAACTATGAATCTTAACTATTTTATCATTGATATCTGTTATGTTGGTATTTGTGAGTGTATTGATAAGATTTTGAATAACGGTACATAATGCTTGATAGGTGTTTGTACATCAACATGAATAGGTTGGTGTCGATCAGCATTGTTGTTGATTATTTATATCATTTTTTTTGCGTTTAATCCTGTAATGGTATTTTGTAATGGTACTATAGTATTATAGATTCCTCGTCCTATTGTGAAGGTAGTTTTGAGTATGTTGACGTTGGCATTTATAGTATTGAAATTTTGTGTTGTATTTGTTTTTCGGGTATCTAAAATTTCTACGTTTTGCTTTTTGAATCTTTCTGATTGGATGATATCATTAAAATACAAAATAGTATTGTTAATGCTTAAGTCATTTATATAATTTCATAATCCATCTAATCCTTCATTGATTTTTTTGATTCTTCCTGTTATTTCTTGTATCTTTGCTTGATTTATATTTTTTCCACTCCAATCATTTGCTTTGGCTGCTACCTGTGCAGCGGTCATTGTATTAAGACTTCATGGATTGAATGTTGTTATTTCTATCATACCTGCGTTACCTGAATCGATTATCTTTTTAAGTTGTGTCAGATTAGAAACAACTCCTGTCATATCTGTACTTGTAGTACCACTGAATTCTAGATTTTTATCTAATATGTCTGTTTGTATTGATGTAAGATCGTTGGTTATATTTTTATAAAATATTTCTAATGGTGAGTTGTCTTTGAATTTGTATATATCTGTATCTGAAATTTGATTTCGTGTTGGTGTAATATTCATGATTCTTGAATCAATTGTTTTGTAGATGTATGCATGTCATTTCATGTTACAATTTAGTATATCTGTAGGGTTTGTCCAATTATATAATATAGCCTTCCCTCCATCTACCTTGTGTTGATTTGCTGCTGCATAGAATGGATAGAGTGTAAAAAAATTGTTTTGTATATAAGTTTTTGGCTGGTTATATCATCGTATCGGAGATTCGAGATTTGTGTTAGTTGGTTTCTGGTTGGTAAATTTTAAATCGATACCATTGTTTTTTGGACTGCTGATATATCAAAAAATGTTGTCATATTTATTTTCAATTTTTTCTTTTACGGCGAATGTTTCTTGCATGATACTCGCATATTTTTCTACTCAGAGATATGAATATGCACCTGTCTCTGCTATATCTATTTTTTTAGATCCTGCAATATCATAAATAGGAAATTTTGCATCTTTATAATTGTAATTGTTTAATTTCTGTGTTGTAGTATTTATATTTAGTGGTGATGCTCATCCTCGGTTTCTTTGGCTGAAATTTGTCAATGATTCACATCCTCATTGTAATTGAGGATTATTTGTGTTACATTTATTTTGGTCTGCGCTGTCTTGAGGTTTTCGTGTTTTTTTCCATCGAATACAAGATCCGAAAAGATGTAAATTACAATCTTTGTTCCGAAGATCTTGTTTGTTTATCTTTAATATATCATATAATGCTAATTCATCTTTTGTATTATTAATATTATATCATCTATTTGCTTCTATTTGTGTTGAAAAAATATTGTAAGATCCTCCTATGGATTGGAGTGGTTTCGTGACCGATTGTCCAGAAATAGTTGTTAAATTTTGGAATGTTCCTCTATATACACTGGTATTTTGAACATTATTGATGAGATTTGCATTTATTCAGAAATAATAGTTTTGATAATAGTTATATTTTGTTCGAATACATTTGGGTAAACCTAGTGCAGGTATTTTGATATCTCCTTCAAAATCTAACTCGCTTACGGGAATCGGTATGGTTAGATAATATTTTTCTTGGTCGATTTTGTTGTTGACTCCACTTTCCAAAAAATCGTTTATTTGGATGAGGAGCGGCTGTATTTCGTTGTCTATATCTCCAAGTGCTCGATTATCTTTTTGTGCGATTTTGTCTGTAGTCGAACTATAGTCGGTAAATGTTTCTCCTTCTGTAGTTTTGTATCGTCTTGCAAGTCCAGCTACATTATCTTTTATCTTTGATAAAAACTGAGAACTTATCAATCCATCGTATCCTTTGAGCATTTCTTGTGTCGCTTTTTTGAGCGTGAGTGTCGGCATAGCTGAGGTTATCTCTTGTGTGGACGCATTATTGTTTCTCGCAGCAATATCATCAGCATATGTTTTTAAATCTTGGTCTTCGGTATCGTGCAGGTCGTTTTTTAAATCGGTTCCCAGTGATAATGTGCTGTCGTTGTGTTCG
>CAZKEK010000087.1:0-4507 GCA_964551805.1 uncultured Candidatus Peribacteria bacterium | reverse complement strand
TACTCCGGCTTTTGAACCGTTCTCAGCTTATCACCTAAAATACAAATCGGTGGTGCTATACGAGCCATAAGTTTTCCAAACCCATCCAAATCTTCCTGATACAAAGAAAACCCTACATGAAACGGGAACGCCATATTGGTATCACGCAACATCCTAAAGGTCAGTGTCAATGCATCTTTTGATCGAATATATTGAGAAGAAAACTCATTCATAATAGTAGTCAGATTGTTATTATATGCAGTATTTACCAATATTCATGGATTTTTTTGCAAGACAGCAAAATAATATCACAAAAACAAACGATAATAAAATAGCTCATTATACGTAAGGTTTACAAAGGGAACAAAAGAATTATTGGAACTTCCATACAATCCACACAGCATAATATTATAGGTATCATCTTTAGTATCACACGAAGTAGAAGCAAATGCAGCGTTGGCAGCCAACAATCATGTAGTAGAAAAAATACGTACATCACTAAGCAAATTACGTGCATTTTTTATATATCATTTCATCATACTACAGGTTTTGGGATACATACGACCTTCTTTTGCGCATACCTGTATTCCCTCAAAATATCAAGAGGAAAAAATATTAATCTGAGGTTCAATAGTATCCTCCTTCACATTCAAGGTCAACCCATAGATACTGGATTGCTTGATATTCACGTAATCAGAAACAATTGCATTAAAAAGATTGGGAAGATTGGTAGCAAGATCACATTCATTATTCATAGACTGACAATACTCTACTTCACTTTCTCCATCGGCCACCACGGTTTGAAATCACAATTGTGCAAATGAGGTACGAGCAAAATATGATGCTCTTGAAGCAAAAAACGGAGAAGATTGACCAGCAGTATTACTACACAACAAATGGACAAATACTGATTGTTTCGCATCATACACAAAATCATTTTTAATAAATCCCGAAGCGTTGAGGACAGTAGCACAATAACTAGAAACAATACCTTTGATAGTAGAAACATTACTCATGGTATCAAACAAAGTGTCAGAATATGTGGTAATAACAAACTGATTAAGAGCAAATACCTGAGTACGACAAAAAAACAGACTAGCAACGATTGCCATCATACCAAAACGATAAAGCTGTTTTTTTTGGATACGCATCAAAACAAATTATAACAGGAATAAAATTATTATCGACACAATCATGATCTACCACACTGAAGTTCACAAGCCTCTCAAAGATTTTTGATTAAACTTCCGTCCTGATTTTTTCCACCAAGAATTTTAGTTTTTATAGTAAGTATTTGTTTTCATAAAATATCAAATCATGCAGTGACAGGACTCACTTGAGTAAATGTAGCGAGTTCACTATCTGTCGCTTGATGAGAAAAAACATCCTGAACATAAGAAGCGAGATATTGATCAAAGACAGCTTGTCATGCGGTTGGAGTATTGCTCGGCATAATATTTTGATCTTCTTTGCTGGAAACAAGTTGTTGTTTTTCTGATTGAACATCTTTGGTAAGAAACGTCCAAAGAGACACGGCAGCTTTTCCAACAGCGACACCATCCTTTTTGAGCGTGTCTATAACTTTCTGCGTATCGCCATCAACCTTGAAAGAAAAAAATGTTCCTTTATGTATTTTTTTTGTTCCATACATAGATCTGAGAAGATCAGCTTCTCTCGCTTTAAATTCAGCAGTTTGATCAGAGCTTTTGGTAAATGTCTGACCAAGTCTATCAAGCGCATTGGTAACGACTTTGAGAGATCCAGATACAGAATCATTGGTACTTGTAACGAGTGTATGGATTGCCCCAGAAAAAGATTTTAGTGAAGAATCACATGGATTGATAAATCCTCTTGCACATGCATAATCACGTTGGATAGTTTTGATATTTACTGGATTGAAAACAATCGTGATACCAGAATCTCCTCATCTAGAAAACGTATCAAACTGATCTATACGATCCAAATAAAGCACCGTTTTTGCAGAACTAAGTACTTCCGTAAGCAATGAGGTAATATTGTTATACAAGATACCATCAGAAATCTTTCCGTCGACAAGCAATCAGTTATCTATATATTTTTTTATAATAGCTTGCATCAAAACACGATTGGGAGTATTTATTTTTGTATATCGTCCACCACCAAGTCCAAGCTCAAGTTTTTTATCACTCAACTGAGATTCAAGTGTTTCTACAAGTTTATTGTCTCTGAGAAATACTTTGTTTTTGAGCAGCAAAGCAACTCAACCAACGACATCTTTGAGTCCTCAAGCATTTATAGGAGAAATCACAATAGCTAGAGCAGCCACACCAAATTCCAGTTTTTGCGTAGCATTTCTGACGGTTGCTGTAACGATATTGGTCTTTGGTGCTACAAAAGTATTTCCTTCAAATCGATTGGGATTGATATATTTACCGAGATAATCTCACTCCGTTCATTTGGTTTTGATAGCATTCATCATCTCTCTGACAAAATCCAAAAGCAAAGTAAAATGTTTTGGTGCTGTTCCACAAATGGCAGTATTGGCTGCACAATAAGCAGAATCATCTTGCTGAATCTGGACCACATCAGCACGAGTATAAGAAAATCCTATCACAAACGTGACTACAATACCTAGAATATGAGGTAAAGAAAAGATGTTCTTCATCAAATCAACAAGAGATAAAATATATATTAGAACTTTGAAAGTTTACTTTCCAAAATGCTTTGTTCTATAGAAGTAGAACAAATACTCAAAGCTTTTGCATAGGCTTCTTTGGCAAGTACTGGTTGTTTCGCCAAGACATAATAATCACCAAGCAAATGGTATAAATGAGATTGATGATAGGTAGCAGTCAAAGCCAAAAGTTTATTCCCTATTCAAGATAAATTTTGTTTGGCAAGTTGCAATCAAATTTCTCCATACGTACACACATCAGCCTGATTACCAGAAAAAAGCGTGCTACATTTGGCAAGATACATATCTACCAACTGAGGAGTTTCAAAATACAAAGTGAATGGTTGTGCAGAACGAAAAGGAATATAAAACATCTGATCAAACAACAAAGAAAAATCCGATGATTGAAGATCAGCTTGTCCGAGAAGGTTTTGCCACATACGCATCATATTGGTAGTATCATTTCATTGGATATATCACAACAACATATATCTATAGACATCTATTTGAAGCCCAGGATCAGTAACTTGGGTAAGATACAAAATAGACTGTTCATAATCACCATATCGGTAATAAGATATACCTATCAAAAATTTATACAAGGAAGTATTTTTGGTATCAAAATCAGCAAGTTTAAGAAAATAATCTTTTGCAGACTCTCGATTGTGTGTCAAAAAATTTGCATACGAAAGGACTTGATAAGGAAGTACATATTCTTGATTTTGTATAAGCGCATGCAAAGCAAGTCTTTTGGCAAAAACAAAATATCCATTTTTGAGCAGAGTCAAAGCAACTAAACCATCTCTATAATAGAGAGGAGGATTTTTGATTTTCACAAAAGTAGTCAATGCAGATTGATAAGACAACAAAAAATCATGATAACGAGAATCAGTAATTTTTGCAAACGATGAAGAAGCTCAAGTATAGTCATATACCCAAAGAGCAGTAAGCCCCTGATAAAAAAACTGATCATCTTGCGTCAACATATTTTTTGCCGTATACTCTTGTATCAGCGTAAGCACAGAAGACAATCAATTATCACTGTCCAGACCGATACTAGAATCATGAAAACGTATATAAATTACCTGACGTGGATCAATGGCTACCTTAGAATAAACACCAGCTGTTTGTACCAAAAGACTAAGATACTGATTAGCTTTATCAAATTGGTAATACTGAGAAAATTTTTCTACCAAAGGTTGAAGCAATTCTGGATTTTTATTTTTGGTATAGAGATATTCCAAAACGGAAAGATCTTGAAAAGTTTGAGAGTTTCCCATCATCTTTTGGATCATACCAGATCCCATATTTACTTCTGAAGAAGAAAGTGATTCTCCAGAAAGTTGAGGAAACAATGGTGCTTCAGATTTTTTTTGATTACCAGAAAACGCTCCATCCAAAAAAAGGATTACCAACCAAAAGCACAAAAGCATTATTCAAATAATCAGAGTATTGGTTGTTTTATATGATTTCATATATCTTACCAGCATATAATATAAATACTATTACGCAAAAAAAATAAGGAATCTACACGACAGTATTACGGTAAAAACGCTAAAAAACAAAGCCAAATGCACAAAGAAAATTTGACAAAAAATAAAAAAATAAAAACTAATTGACATAACAAAAAAATAATTAAAAAAACTGAGCAATAAAGCCCAGTCTTTGAAAATATTATAATGAATTTACTTTTTTTGATACGGTATGGAGATCTATTTTATCATATCTTTGCATAAGCATATCTGTTTTGATTTTATTCATAATTTCTTGCACTACTCCAACGATGATAATCACACCAGATCAAGTAACGATAACAGGAAGTGATCCAAGAGATTGTACAAGTGTTTGGATAACAGGAATATAATTGAGTATGTA
>CAZKEK010000086.1:2116-4596 GCA_964551805.1 uncultured Candidatus Peribacteria bacterium | reverse complement strand
CTCCTTTGTGCGTTTTGAATACTTCTCCTTGTACTCCTATAAAATCTCCGACGTCTATCATTTTTTCCATAAATTTGTACGCAGACATTCCTTCTTCGCTTCCATCTTGTATACTAGCTAGTGATTCGTCGTTGGTGGTGATTTTACAATTGTCACGATGAAACATCAATTGAATTTGATCTGTACTGTCCAAAAGTTTTGCAAATGCGAGTTTTCCATGTGAACGATGTAACATTACTCTTCCTGCTGTTTGTACTTGGATGACAGGGTTGGGAATAATGTCGTTGATGTCACGATGTTCTTTGATTTCGTAGTCTTTTATGATATCGGAAATCAGATTCTTTTTATTAAAAGATTGTGCATACGGAATAATCCCCATAGCTTTCATTTTGTGTACTTTTGCTATACGAACTTCACGTTCTCCTTGGTGATCGGTATTGATGACTTCCGTCATGATAAAATGATAAATTGATAAAAGCTCGTCTTTGACTCGCGATAAAAGCTATCGCAATATAATGATAAATTTATGAATTGTTTTGTTTTTTTCAAGTTATAAAGTGCTTATTTGGTGTAAAAATTTTTGGTGTTGAATGTTGTTTGGAGATGTATTTGGAAGTCGTTGATGTTTTCTATTCCTAATCTTTGTTGTCGTATTTTTCCATAAAGTTTGCTAGTAATATTGAAAGTGAAATATGGATTGATTTGGACGTCGTCTTCTGCTAGGGCGTATTGTGGATTTTTTGTAGGATAGATACTGATATTTCGGTCGCTAATGGTGATGTTTTTTTGGAAAAGACTTACCCAACCATCATTTTCATCAGCTGGAAGATTGTATCCAGAATAGAGCACATCGTTAATTCCACTTCACTGACAAACAAATCATTGTGCGTAATCGCAGGCTCGTGTATCAATTTTTCCATCGTAAACTCCTGAAGAATTGGTTGTATCAAAATTGTGTTTGTTTCCTGCATCAAATCATCTAAGTCTTAGTATTTGTAAGGTATATCGTTTTTCACTGTCGCCACTTCATGTCATTCAATCATTGTTGAAATCTCAGCTTTCTAAAAGTTTTCTTCTGATGAAGATTCTTGATTTTCCATCTTGAGAAATAAGATATAATTCTTTTGTATTTGCTGCGTCGTCTATAGCGTTTGGTCATTTCATTACGTTTTCATCATCGTCATCGTTCCAAGCTCCTGGTATATTGTCTGCATTGTTTTTGACGTCTCGAAATTGCCAATGATATTGTCCAAATGATTGTTGTCCAGTGTTTGTACATCATGATCCGTCTTGTACTGCTGGATTTTCTATAATTCGTTCTGGTGTGGCTTCTGTTTTTGTCGAGCTACAAAAATATATTTTACGTTCTGGTGATGGTTCTTGATTTATATTGCTATTGTTTCCATATGCAGTAAAATTTGTACAATATCCACCTGTGCCTACATTTCGACTAAAGTTTTCTTGCACACCATCACATCACACATTTTTTCTATTGAAATATTCTTCGTAGTCTATGGTGTAGTCTTTGAGCAGGAGATTGATTTTTTCTATAGCATAATAAGAATCTTGAGTAACATTTGTTCTTGCTTGAATATTATATTTGAGCGTAATCATTCTAATATATGTCGTAGTAATTACCGTCAACAACAAAAAAAAGCTTGTTACTGCTACTATTACTTCCAGGAGAGTAAATCATTTTTTTTGCATAGGAAAAATACAGAAATCAAAAGTATATATCACTATAGTACTTATTTGTCTTTTGCTTTCAATAAAAAAAGTGGATACGAATACCCACTTAAATTTTTCAATCTTATGTTATCTTATGCTAATGGTATATCTGTACCAAACTAACCAAGCGGTATTGAAGTCGTCAAAGTTGTCGTATGTTTTGCTGCTTTCATCATCGATAATTTCTTGCATAGCTGTTTTTAAATCATCACTCATAGTATTTCGTCTTGTGCTGTTTCTAAGTTTAGAATATGAATCTTCAAGATTGCTAATCATATTGTCTCGTTTGTCGTAAATATTTTCTACTGTTGCCAATTCGCTAGAAGTAAATCAATCAACATTGCTAGATGAATTAGAACTAGATCCAACATTGAAGGTAATTTCGTTGTAGATAGAGGTATCGTTTTCATCGTAAACTCTTACTTTGTAATCGTAATTGTTTTTGTTGAACTTGATAAAGTTAGAGATAGTTTTAACTCCGTTGTTGGAAGAAGTAAAATCATATCCGTCCGTATAACTAGAACTCATAGTATAGTAGGTAGAAGATGTAGTTTGTGTCCAAGAAGATGAACTAGAAGATCTATAATATACTTTGAAATTTACGCTATCTGTGTAATCAGTAATAGTGTAGTCGTCGCTATCTCTTGCTTTGATTGTAAGATCAACATATTGAGAAGTAGAAGGAGTAGTATCGTCCGTAGTAAGATAGAAATTGTCTAAGTCACCGTTGGATGAATTAGAACTAGATCCAA
>CAZKEK010000086.1:0-2016 GCA_964551805.1 uncultured Candidatus Peribacteria bacterium | reverse complement strand
CACTATCTCTTGCTTTGATCGTAAGATCAACATATTGAGAAGTAGAAGGAGTAGTATCATCCGTAGTAAGATAGAAATTGTCTAAATCACCGTTGCTAGATGATGAGTCTAAATTGTCATCAGCTCGTTCTTCATTGTCAAAATCATATACCCATTGTGGATATGTTCGTTCGCTATTGCTATTTGGTTTTCCTTCCCGTGATCTGGGAGCTGTTTCGTTGTATCTTATCCAAAGTTTGATTCTTCCGGCATCAGATTTGTTGTAATAAAATGTTCCATTGCATGATCCAACGCTTTTGAGTGCAGAATCAGGTGTCATAATATCACATCTTAGATTTGCTGTAGATCATCCGTCGATCGAAGTGTCTAATCTTCGTGTGTTTGTACTGCTTTGTTCGATGTTTACACATGCAGTTACTCCATTGGAAAATTCTACATCTTTGCAATTTGTTGTGCTTGCAGATGCGATAGTTGCTAGCCCTCAAAACATTCCTATGAGGCTGAGACTTAGTAAAAGTTTTTTCATACGATTATGTAGTAAGTGGGTAAAAGTACATTTTTAATAACTTATTATAATCTTTTTCTAACATTTGTCAAATACAACATGTATCTTTGTTTTCGAGGTATGCTTTGTCCGTTAATATAGTATTGATAGTGATCAGATAATGTATATATTTTGGTATGTTTTTATCTTCTATTTTTTCTCTTATGCATCATATTGGTAAAGCTGTTAAATATATTTTGTGGATAGTTTTTTCTTGTATTGTTCTTATGTTGCTGATTGGTTGGGCAAAAATGGATTGGAATATGTCATCGTATGTTGGATTCCTTAATATGAGTAATTGGTCTAATTTTGATATAGCGCAACCATCTACTTGGAGTGCTCCTTTTTGGGCAAGTTCGGACTATTCTGGAAGTATCGCGGAAAGTATGTCTGGTGCTGTTTCTACTTCTGTGTCTTCTGGGTTGGATGTGTATGACCCTAGTTTTGAGGAAGATTTAAATACACTTTCTTCTGATTCTACTTCTGGGAATACTGATGAATATGGATTTACTACGGATACGCAAGATGCTAATTCTGCGATTTCTGATGAATCTCAAACTACTTGATCCACAGCCAAGACTGAACTCTATAATCTTATCAAAAAAAGTGTAAAAAAATAGTCTTTTTTGTCTACATTTTATTGTATTTTTAGTATGAATAGTAGTAATAGCAACAACCATAATAATTTTGATGTAGTGAAGGTAGACCAAGATATGTCTTTGCAGCGTATTGATTTTTTTGATGTATGAGGAGATAAAACTATTTATCTTGCTGCTCGTAGCAATATGACCTATCTTGTTGTTGCTGCTCAAGCTGATATACATATCACTATTGTAACCTCATGATCTCATTGTTCTTGTAAGATTTTTGGTTTGTTTGCTTCTACCGCTCAGCATCCTGTTGCTGGTTCTCTTAGTGTTTCCCTAAATCATTCTCATACTTCAGCTGAGATGGAGATCATTACGTTTCTTTATGATGGTGCAGCAGCACATATTGATGGTTCTGTTGCTATAGCTTCTGGTCTTGATGATGTTCATGGACAGGTATTGGAACGTAATGTAGTTTTGGGTACCCATATTTCTCTCAAAACATTGCCTAAGCTTGCTATTGCTTCTCATAATGTTACTGCTTCGCATGGTGCAAGTATCGATGCACTCGATCCACAAAAACTTTTTTATATGATGAGTAGAGGATTGACAAAATCACAGTCACAAAAATTATTGGTAGATGGCCATATTGCTTCGGTACTATCAAATTTTGAAGAAGTTGATGAAAAAGATATTTTACGTATATATACAACACTGACATAAAAAAAGTTGTTTTATAAAACACCCCTCTTTATTCCTATTAATAGTAGTATTTTGTGGAAGATATATTTTTCCTGTTACGTTAGGATTAAGGTGATTTTTTAAAATTAAGGCATAATAGAAGAAAATGTGTGGCTAAAATAGGGGAAAAGATTAGTAGAGAAC
>CAZKEK010000085.1:0-4631 GCA_964551805.1 uncultured Candidatus Peribacteria bacterium | reverse complement strand
TGCTCTAGCACTTTCTGCTACAATGTTGCCATGAACTAAATGGTACAATGAAAACAAAGATAATATAGTGAATTTGGAAGATTATCCTGGATATGCATTATTTACAACCCATCATAAAACAAAGAATTTTACACCATCACAAATCGAAGAATTAATGATAAGACGAAACAAAGAACTTTCTTGAGTACAAAAAACATATAAACGATGAACAGCTTTTCCTAATGCATAATTATACCACCTCTTTTTTTTAAGCACAGGAATAGCAAATAAACCACAACCACAAGAGACGCGAACCTCGCAAAGCTCGGTCCTCTAACAGCTGCTATCCTACATGCCTCCATATCAAATTTTTAATGGAGGTCGGCACTTCGGACTAGCAGCAAACGTTATGCAGCAAACTGGTTTATTCCCGCCCGCGTCTAGCAAAAGCAGAAAAAAAATACCCCTTAGAAAATTACGGTAAAATCACCACCGACTGTACCTTGTACCGTTGGTTTTTTTAATAAAATTTTGACATCATATTCACCTGCACGACCACGTCATTCAATCGTATAAAATCTATCAGCGACTGCCTGAGGAAACGTAAATTGATATTCGAGATAAGGATAGATAGCGTTGGAAAATGTGCGGAAGAGATTAGCAGCACCAAACGACAAACGAAGTCCAGAAAAATTGTTAATATTTGAAAGAATATCAGAAAAAGAGAGTATTTCTATATCATGAGCGTCTTGACCAACAACCGTGTGTTTCGTAAGTTGTGTACCATGACCAACAGGACTAAATCTATGAGACATATCCATAGCAAAAGTTCAGGTAGCGTTGATAAGCGACTCTCTAAGTGCATTATCTTTAAATTCGTCGACCTGCATACCACTATAATAAAAGACCGATAACGTAGGAAATATTTTAAATCCATTCATCATATACAGTCATTCAAGCGACCAAGAAACAGCAATATCATCATACGTACCATCTTCATCTGGATCACAATCCCCTACGGAACTATCACAAAGCAAACCTGGCACCGCTCAAAACAATGTATGAATTTTTGGCGGCAATCTAAATACTCAGGTAAGTGAATCACCAGAAAAATACGCAAATGAAGAAATAGGACTATAATACTGTTGAGGATCAGTGGTAGCATCGACACTCAGCAAAAAAGTTTCCAAATTGGTATATCACAAAACATTATAATCTTTGCTGGTTTCATCAGAAAGCATCGGTTCAGTATTTCCCATACCCACATGAGGAATAGTTGTTGTACGAGAATCTACCGACCAAACAAATCATTGATTATCTCAGGGAAGAAGTGTTGGCGTATAATCACTAGCAGGACCATATCAGGTCAATCACAAAAAACCTCATGATCAGACAAATCATGGCGACCTGTATCTCAACCCTAGTTCGGCTCTTTCGACGGCAGATATAGCTCCATAATACGCAACTTGATACTGACTTACCGTTCATAAATTTTGCATAAACGGAAAAAAAACAGAATACACACTCGCCAATATTCATAAGGCAACCACAAGTAACACAAGCGTAAAAACTAGAAACATCTTTTTTAGTGAAAAGTGAATAGTGAAAAGTTAAAAACGATGGATTTTTTATATCAATATATTCCTACACTTTTAGTTTTTCACTTTTAGTTATTAGTTATTTTTTAGTCAATATTCGGTGCTCCACAAATATTACAATACGCAAATGAGTGAGGATAACTATTACCACATTCTTTACATTTTACTTTGAGTCTTTCTCCACAAGCAATACAACAAACATATTCTTTTGCATTCAACGTACCACAATTATAACAAGGAACTAAGCTGGAAGCACAAGCTTCTCTTCGAGGTATTCTATCTCATTTATAAGAAAGTGGTCTTACAAGAAAATACAAAGGCAAACCTACAAATGGAGTCAAAAACGTAACAAGCAAAATGCTAATCACCTGAAGACTAAAACTATTTGTTCTATTGATAATATCTTTTGTTGTCCAGATAATAGCTACTACTCGCAAAAACACGAGAAAAATAACTGCAGCATTCATCCAAAGAGAAATACCACCCATACCAAACAAGGACGCAAATGTTCCAGATTGATCAAGAACCACACCAACTCATGTACCCATCAAAAGATGATTAAAAATTAAAAATTAATGCAGATTATAACAGTGAATATAAACATTTTCTAAATTATAGCTTCTCCCCTTTACGTCATTCCGGCGCTCCGGATTGGAGCCGGAATCCAATTTGCATTGTATAGATTCCGGCTGCAATTTCTTAACCCACGCAGTTCTGCGGGGCAGGCTGCCGGAATGACGTACGGATGTTTTCTAAATTTCTCACTACGTTATTTTCTTTTTTACTTCTTTTAGAGAATCGTCGTATTTTTTCAAGCTATTCAACAAAAAAGCTATTTTGCCAGGATTGGAAAATTCAGTTTCAAAAGCAACGAGACTCATATCGTCTTGAATTTTTTTCATAGAAACCTGCAAAACAGGAACATGAAGATCAGAAAAAATTTTCATCATTCCGATAAGATTCCCGGTTTTACTAGAAATCTTCATATCAATCCAAATCGTATAAATATTGTCCGACTCTCCCAACCGATGTGCTTCCAAAAACTTATCCAAAGCTATAGTCTTTAGTGCTTTACAATCTATGGCATGTATTTTAATTCCTTCTCTTCACGTTTTTGCAATAATTTTTTGTCCTGGTTTTGGCATACATTCCTGACAAAAAGAATAATTAAATAACGCATCACCATCAACCACTACAGCAAAATTTTCTTTGAGTGAATGTAATTCTTTTTCCGCTATTTTTGGTCATACATAGGCACGTTCCGTAGCCTGAGCAACCTCTTGTGGATAAAATTCTTTGATAAAATGAAGATATGTTTCTTTTTTATCCAGCACAATAAGAAGTTTTTTTTCTATTTCATCTTTATTATATTTTTTGGAAATAAGGTCAGTAGACGCATACAACAAAGGCAAGCTAAATGTCTTAAGACGTTTGTTGAGTTCTTGAATAGCTTGAGCAACTAACTGATCTTTTTGTTGCATCTTGAGAAATTTTGTAATATTGTTTTTCGCTCAAGAAGTATGGAGAAATTCCAATCGATGTCTGTTGGCAGAATTTTTATTTTTGAACGTATTGATTTTGATAACATCTCAATTGTGAGGAACATAACTAATAGGTTTGATTTCCCCATTGACAATAGCATTTTTGAAACTCAATCCAATATTGCTATGGACAGCAAAAGCAAAATCCAAAACCGTACTTCAGGTAGGCAGTTCAATCACATCACCTTGCGGCGTATACAAAAAGATACCCTTGTCGAGAATCTCGATGTTGAGATCCTGTTTAAATCATTCTTTATCATCCAAAGATTGGTAAGTGTTGACAATTTCTTGGAGTTTTTTTATCCAATCACCTTGTTGTTGAGAAATTTTTACTGGAGCATTATGCTCAGAATAAGCAAAATGTGCAGCCACACCAAATTCAGCAACATCATCCATTTCATGAGTTCTAATTTGGATTTCTACAGGAAAACGAAACATGCACAAGCTTTATGGCGGGATAAGCGTCTTTTATTTTTTTGATCAGCGGCGTATAATATTTATGGATAATTCACAACACCATATAACAATCACTCACGGTAGTAGCTACGATCCTATACGCAAGCAAATCCATAACCGTACTAATTTCTGATGTTTTATATCTCTTTTGCAATTTTTCAAAAATTCTATACGGACTTTTAATTCTTCATTTTACCTCAAAATGTTCTATTCCCTCCTTATGAAGCATATTGGTAATAAGCTTTATTCCTTTTTCTGTATATTTTTCTCATTCACCAAAATATTTTTTTAGATAAGCAAATATATCGGTAAAAGCTTGTTCTTCAAGCGCCTTAAACGATCAGTTTTCTAGATATAATTGATAATGATACAACCCTAATCTTTTGGCAATAGGAACATAAATTTTCATAGTTTCTTCAGCAATTTTTTGTCTTTTTTCTAGGTCAGGATGATAAGACAACGTCTGAATATTATGGATACGATCAGCGAGTTTTACAAAGATTACCCTTAAATCACGCGCCATAGCAAGAAACGTTTTTTTGATAGTTTCAATATGTCTATCTTCTCATTTATATTTTATTTTGGATACTTTAACCATTCACTCACACAAAGAAGCTACCTCATGACCAAACAGTTTTTCTATATCCTCTTCGGTCACATCACAATCTTCGATAACATCATGAAGTAAACAAGTCTGGATTGTTTCCAAATCAGGATTTATTTCCATCAAAAACTTTGTAGCTTTTAGTGGATGAACGATATACAATTCTCAAGAAAGTCTTTTTTGGTCTTTATGTTTTTCTGCTGCATAATCATAAGCTCTTTGTATTTCTGCTAGCTGAGCTTCTGGTAAATATTTTCCTGCTTTATGCAAAATTTTATCCAAAATAATTTGTGGATCCTGATCAATGAATGGCTTATAGTCAAAAAACTTTTCTAATTCTCTTACATCCATGATAAAAACTACAATACTAAATAACTTATTTTATGTCTAAATTCTAAACACACCCCTTTTACGTCATTACTACAGGCAAACTAGATTGCAGCCGGAATCTAT
>CAZKEK010000084.1:0-4679 GCA_964551805.1 uncultured Candidatus Peribacteria bacterium | reverse complement strand
CAAATCAAAACAATAGATAAAAAAAGATACATCCAAAAGATTTGAGAAATTTCGAAACAAGAGCTTAAAAAAATAAAAAAAAATCTGAGTCAGTATTATTTCTCAGATTCTTAGCCTTTGTAGCTCCGGTAGAACCGGAGGGGATCCCTATGTGGGACATTTGTATAATCAACTATATAGATTTTTATCCAAAATACAAATATAAATCATTGAAAGGTGGATAAAAGGATAAATCAAGGTACTACCTCTTGTTTCTTACAAAAATTATGTCTAGGTTGATAACCAAATTATATCAAAACTATATCAAGTAGACAGTTCTAGACAGGGCTTTTTAACATTTTACTGTCATTTTTGATAAAA
The DNA here is from genome assembly GCA_964551805.1 of uncultured Candidatus Peribacteria bacterium. Taxonomy (GTDB): domain Bacteria; phylum Patescibacteriota; class Gracilibacteria; order Absconditabacterales; family Absconditicoccaceae; genus CAJBLF01. The sequence goes on along the minus strand of CAZKEK010000084.1, from coordinate 4,319 downwards.
AAATGTTAAAAACTACTATATATATAGGGGGATGGAAAAATTGAAAATATTTGTTTTGTGGGTCGTATTAGTAAGGTGGATTCCCGCTTTCGCGGGAATGACGTGAATACGGGAAAAGGGAATGACGTCTAATGATTACATCCACCACAGCATCCGCCATCCGATCCACATCCTCATGAACCACAATATTCGTATTCTTCCTCATCGTCATCATATTCTTCATCATCTTCCTCTTCATAACAGCAACAACCACCATCTTTATGGTCTTGAAAATGTTGTAAAATAGCGAGCATATCTTCAGCATCAGGAACACCTCACGCAAGAACCAAGACATCATTGATTACTAAAGCAGGCATTGCCATTACGTCATATTCTGCAATTTCTTGCATATCCTCTATTTTAATAATTTCGTAATCAATCTCCAATTTTTTTGCAGCATCTTCTACGGTTTTTTGTAATAATTTACATATTGGACATCATGTCCCAAGAATTTTGATAATCATGATAAATATATTTAGAATGTAAAATACATTATGTCAAAAAATTATATTTTATTCCATCAGCTACTACTTCTTTAATATTAGCAACATCTATATAAAACAAAGAATCCTCATAATTTCCTTCAATGATATCTCATGAAGTATTTGCTACAAATTCCGATATAACATGCAAAATTGGATCTTCTCCCGTTTCAATAAATCATATTATCGTAGATAGACAGATTTTTTCATTGTCATTATAATCAATAAATCTTATTTTATCTATCAATTCCCCCTTTTTTAAAATCTTTTCTAAAAATTTTATTTTTTCTGATTCTTGTATAAGCGTAATTTCCTTTTTTCGTTGTATATTGTTTAATGTTTGTTTGTAACGAATATCGCGGGTTTCTTTATAATCTCTTTCTCCAAATTCGTTATAGGAATAATTGAGCTTTTCATATAGATTTTCCTGTAAAGAAAAAAGTGTATGTATTTTATTTTCGTTATTTTCAATAGTAAACAAAGTAACAAGATCTTGAACAAGAGCAGGATCTGGCTCTAAATTTCCTTTTTCTAATCATTCTTGGACATTCCTCTGTCCAGCGATTATTTCATTATACAAAAGATATTCTCCCATCAAAAAAATATTCTATATAGTAAAATTTTGTTGGATTTTTGTATATTTTTTCTGCTATAGATGTATTTTTTTCTTTTCTACTAGTTTGAAGAATATATAGATAGCTAGTAGTATGAGTTGTCCAAAATATTCTCAGAAATTTAAAAACAAAAGATGAAGAATAGCAAATCATAACGCGATATACGCACTGTATTGAAGAAGCTTCCAACGTGATTTGAAAAGTCTGATAGAATAATTGTTTGAGGTAATGTATCCAATAAACAACATGAGCAATCAAATATATCCTGCCAAGATTCGGAATGTCTGGAGTTGTGGTATTAGGGCAAAATTTGTTTGCATTCGTGTTGTTATCCACATACCTGAATGAGCAAATATTGCCAAAAATGTCGTAATACCTAGCAATCTTCTCAACTTCATTCCCCATCAAGCGATGAAGTACACAATACTTAGTACCATAAATAATAATCATTTGAGTGATCTTCATTTGATGGTTTTTAGATAGTCGCGTAGTCATCTGAAGGTAAGTGTTTTTAGCTCTGAATATTGCATCAATACTACAAATACTGGCTTTACCAGCAAGGTAATTCGAAGAAGTATCATTCAAATATTTGCAAATTTTTCGTTTACTTCATTACCGAAAATCGCTAGGGCGTCTGGTGCAAAAAAGTTTGTTAGTACTAACCCAAAGCTGATAATTGTCGCGAGAATGTAATAGAGAATCATGAGAAATAATTTTAAATGATAAATGATAAATGATAAATATATGTTTTATCTTCTTATAAACTATCGCAATCTAAAGTAGTTCATTCAACAAAAATAGTTCTGCTAGATGATTTTAGAACCTTTATCTATATCAACCACTTCGTTTATGGATATAACAATTGCATTTTTTACCGTATAGCCGTTACTTTTTTTGACAGCAGTATCAAAATACTTTCCAGAAGTACATAGTTTAACATCACCACAAATTCTATAATAATCAGCGATAACACAAATAGAAGGATTTTCCTTGAGATTTTTTATAGTCGTTACCATCTGACAATCTGCGACTAATAATTTATCATCAACAAATCATAACGAAATTACTATATTCGCATGAGGAATTCACGATTTAGAACTTGTAGAAAGTACTAGCTCTTTTCATTCTTTGAATGATTGTTTCCGATCCATGCAGATAATTTATTTTATAAAACCCTTGTCTTTTAAATAATCAAATCCCAACTGCCTATTGTGAAAATCATTGAGCACATGAAGATCACTATTTACATAGACTCATGCTTCTACAAGTAATAGCAATTTATCTAGTTTTTCTTCATTCATTCATCATGGAACCGCCAAATATGAACAATTCAATTCTATAGGTATCTGATATTGATTGAGAACTTTTACAACTTCTTCTATATCAAGATATTGTGAAGTTTTGTTGTGATACATATGTCCCATACACTTTATTTTGTCGTGATGTTTGTGAATAGCCTTGATATATGCCTGAGTGATGTTTTTTAGATCTCATTTGAATACCTCAGCATGACAAGATAATAGGCAAAACTCTGGTTCTATTCATTGAATATCAAAACAACAATTTCCCTCTTCATCTAGCAAATCTCACTCAATTCCAAAAGATACATCTACATCATTATGGACGTTTTTCCGTCTTTTAATAGACGTTCTTCTATTTTTGAACATTCATCATTCAACGTCGATAATTGCCTGACTATGATCTGTAATTACTATTTTTTTCATTCAAATCTTACCAGCATATTGAACGATTTCATCGATAGTATTCATTCCATCAGAGTAATTCAGACTATGGATGTGATAATCTTCGTTGATTGTATTTAGTACTTTGACCATAATTACAAAATAAATATTAAATGATAAATGAAAGATTTATTATATTATAAACTATCGTAATTTATAATAGTATATTTCAGCAAATTCAATCGTTGTTAGTTTTTAGTTATTCACTGTTAGTTATTTTTCGTTATTTCATATCACTCCTTAGTATCTTTTAGTTGGAATCATAACTCAGCAATCTTATTTCTAAGTTCATCAGCTAACGCGTAGTCCTTGTTTTTCTTAGCTTCGATTCTTTGATCTGCGAGTGCGGTAACTTCAGCTGGAATGTTGAATGTTTCTTCTATTTCAAATAATCAAAACCTTAATAATCAATTTTCTAATTTTCTAAGAGAAGGATAAATAGCTGCTCCATGAGTATTTAAATCATTATAAATTTTAGCCAATAATTTTGGTGTATTAAAATTATCACATAGAATTTCCATCACTTCTTGATAGAACAAATCGTTTATCAAATTCTTTTTGTCTGTCATTCAATCTTCACTTCGTTGAGTCATTTTAATCAATGATTTTCTACTATTTTTTGCTGCTTCTAATTGATCCCAAGTAAAATTCTGGAAATTTCCATACTGCGCCATGAAATAAAAATATCTCAAATCCAGTGGTGAAAATTTATTTGAATGTTCAGCAATGTCTTTCATGTTATAGACGTTGCCTAATGATTTACTCATTTTTCCACCGTCGACTTGGAGAAATTCGTTGTGAATTCGATATTTTACTCGAGGATGAACGTCAAATCCGCACTCAGATTGAGCTATTTCGTTGGGATGATGAATCGTAATGTGATCCGCTCCTCCATGATGAATATCAAATTGGTGACCAAGATATTTAGATGACATTGCGCTACATTCTATATGCCAACCAGGAAATCATTTTCCCCATGGCGAGTCCCACTCCATCTGTCTGTGTTCGTTGATCGGAGAAAATTTTCGTAGAGCAAAATCCGTTGGATGTTTTTTTCCTCCCATTTCTACTCTTTCTCCCGCATTCAAATCTGCCAAACGTTTTTTATAATTTGGTCACATCAATTCTCAGTAATTTTCTACTTTGCTCGTATCCATATAGATTCCGTCTCATTCAACGACATAAGTATATCCTTTTTCTTCCAATGTTTTGACCAAAGCGATTTGTTCTGGTATATTTTCCGTAGCTCTTAGCATCTCATCAAATGCATCTATATTGACCGCTTTCATGCATTCTTTAAAAATATTTTCATATTTCTGAGCCACATCTCTATCAGAGATTCCCTCACGTTTTGCCTACTTGTCTAGCTTATCTTCTCATTCATCGCCATCGCAAACCAAATGTCCGACATCGGTAGTATTCATTACTGATTTTTCCTTATA
>CAZKEK010000083.1:0-4749 GCA_964551805.1 uncultured Candidatus Peribacteria bacterium | reverse complement strand
AAGAATAAAACTCCGATAGGGCAACCCACCGGTGGCAGCAGTAAAATTGATTACCAGTCCCATTGAAGAAATAGGAAAACGGGTAAAAACAACCGCCAGCTTTCCGTAACGAACCAGATAATCTTCCGCTTTCAGCAAGTAAGGAACTGCCCGACGGTTTAATTGGGGAAAACGTTGTAGGGCTTTTCTCCCCCATCTTCTCCATATCCAAAAACTGATACTGTCTCCCAGTAGCAAAAAGATCCAAACTTGTAACCCTATGGACCAGACATTGAACTCTCCAGTATAAGCAAATGCCCCTAATGCCATCACTACGATATTTGCCCCCAGCGGAAACCCATTGCATTGTAATATGATCACTCCCGCTAAAAACGGGTCAGGTGACAAATTACGAATGAAAAAAAGATATGCTTGGAGCTTTGGATTTTGAGCTATGAGCTACCGTCGATCCAAAATATGAAAAGGTAAAAACGCTTTTGGCTACTTATGATTTGAATGATATCACTCCTCTGAAAGCATTGCAGATTCTAGATAAAATCAAAGATGAACTGAAATAGATAAATAAAAATCTCATATATATTCACCAAAAAACAAAATTTATGAAAAACAAAAAAACCCTTCCTGAAAAAGTCTGGCTTACCGAAGAATGCGATGGTGTGCCGGAAGGATCTTGTATCCATGTGGAAAGCGAAACCGCTACTACGTATACAGGTACTTGGGCATCTCAGCTTGGATCGTTCCCTGCTACTGTAGAAAAGCAATTTTGTTCAGAAACAAGCCAACTTCAAGAAACGTTAAAAAACGTAAGTAATTATCTCAAAAAAAATAAAAAATAAGTTTATTAACTAATATTTACTGTCTGCATATCAGGCAGTTTTTTTGATATAACAAATTTTAGCCAACCCTGTACTTTAGTGCGGGGAGATGATTACTTCCTGGCTCTATATAATTTGGTTCTGCCTCCTGGAGCTAAAGCACCAGGTTGGACTATACTATCTTCCACTCGCCTACTTTGATATCACCAAGTTTATAGTCGCCTTCACGAACTCTTTCGAGGTCCATGACACGATATCCTATAGTTTTGAACATTCTACGAATATGACGTTTTTTTCCTTCATTGAGAATAATATCGTAATGATATTTTTTTTTGTGTTTGGTAACTTTTATTGCTCTGAGCATTTCCTCTTCATCTTTTACTCAAGAAAGTACTCTCTGGATATCTTTGGCATCTAGTTCCATATCAAGTTCTACTATATATTCTTTTTCTATTCCATGTTTTGGATGTTCGTATTCGTTGACTAACGCGGGATCATCAGTCAAGAGTAGTAATCCATGCGAATCTTTGTCCAACCTTCAGATATAATAAAAATTTGTATATTCTGGAGGAAGTATTTCATAAATTGTTTTGTTGTGCGGATCTGATTTGGAAGCTACGTATCCAACTGGCTTGTTGAGCAAGATAAGGGTGGAAGTTTTTTGAGATTCTTGGATAGTTTCTTCTATAGTGAAATTCGGAGCTTTTATCCTGAGATTGTCTCCATTTTTTACGTCCTGCGTGTAGGAAGTGATTGGTTTCCCATTCACGAAAATATATCATTTATTGACATAAGCAACAAAGTTTCTTCTTGAAATTTGATGACGCGTTTGGATATAGGTGCGGAGATACATGTATGATGGACTGGAAAATAAAGAAATATATACTATTTTTTGAAGTAACGAGAAAAAGAGAATCTTACGATCCTCCTTTTAATGATTTTACAGACGATTTCAATCTATATAGGTTGAATTATTCTGCTGTAGGTGTTGGAGTTTCTGTAGTTGTAGTTTCTACAGTTCCAGTTGTAGTTGTTTCTTCTGCAGGAAGAACTTCAGTAGTTGTAGGAGTTGTAGTTTCTTCTACAGTAGTTCCTGTTGTAGTAGTTTCTTCTACTTCTGGTTTGTCCATACATCCAGCGAAAAGAGCAACACCAGCTACTAGAGCTGTTACAGTCAATAATTTTTTCATAACAAAAATATTTATCATATAAAATAGATACCCCCGTGGTATAAAAAAATCCTATACAATTGCAAGGGCAAATATTATTGTTTTTTTTATTATATAGTAGCATATGCAAATAATTTTGACAAATGACACAAAAAACCGTATACTATAAGAGTACAAATATATTTTACTTGAAAAAGTAGGCGTTCTATGAACGAAAACGCAACAAAAATCATAGCGACATACAAAAAAATATCTGATTTTGTTTTTCATTATCTTATTTTTTTCGTTGTTGTTGCGATAGCTGCTTATGTGTTTCAGCAAACTATTTCTCAGTCCGCGATGATCAATATTTTTCAGACCAATGAAAGTCTTTTGATGCAAAAATCAAAGCTCATTGCATGATTCAACAAATTTCTCAATCAAAATATCCAAGACAACAATATCCGCATAGATATTCTCCAATGAGACTTACAAATAGAACAAGGATTTATCAAATCTGTAAATAACTTAATTTTTTATAAATGATTTGTCGTACCGAGATATTTTTATCTCTACAACACGCTTCCCAACAAGCCAATAACATATTTTTCTTGAAATACGTATGCTACAAATGAACTGGAAAATTTTGTAAATACGTTTGTCTTTACCAAAAAAATTACCACTATCACTCCCTTTATTCGTACACAACTTCCTATTTCTACCAGCATACTCCAAGACTTTAATCTTTCTTGTGTTTTTGAAAATAAGCTGTCTGCGACTACATGCAATTATTATCTCCATGATTTTTTGGATGGATTTTTTGTCTATACACTTTCCTCTGATTATGCAGGATTGAAAAATATTTTTATGGCGACCAAAAATAGCCCAGAGACTAGCAAATCATTCTGTGACTGACTTTCCAAATATCTTTTATATGCCAATGATTATAGTGATCCTATCAAAGAACTCTTTACTCTGTGTGGACCAAGCTACGAAGAAATATTCAAAAAAAATACCCTCTTTATGGAAATACAAAATGGGTTGGAGAGCCAATCTTTTGAAAAAACCAGTTATAAAGATGTTTCTCTTAATGCATATAAACTACTTTCTTATCAGCAACAAATCTACCAAGACTTTTTGGTAAACAAAGCAGACACGTACAAAATAGCTACCTATCTCGATTTTGTCAGAGAACTGCTCAAAAAAAATACTATAGAGTCATTTTACAAAGATGAAATATATCGATATAACAACCACTATTTATCCGCTTCTTTGGAAGCCCTTACCTACCAAACCAACAGTTTTACGCAGAATTTGTGAGGAAGCAAAATTAGTGCATTGTTGACCACACTCCATACACTCAATGATGGAGAGCCCATGCTTTGATTTGTTTGATTGAGCAACCAAGTAATCAACACTTCACTGCTTATCAACAACACGAACGACACCGATACGTGAACTATGCTCTCGCTTACCACGGCAGAAAAAATTCAAAAAAAACTTAAAAATATTTCTTATCTGACTATTGAACAACAGAGCATTTCTGACACGACAATAGATATGATTGGCTACCTTAGGTTTACTTCTTCATGAGCCACTACAAGCATAAAATCACATATCATTATGACCTATAGCAACGATACGCTTTTGGTAAAAAGTATTGAACTGGACAACAAAAAAGAACTCAATGATGTTATAAAAAATCTTTTGCTTATCCAAAATTTTTCTCTTGGAGAACTGTATAGTTATATAAGCAAAACTATAGATTTTTATACCCAATGAAGTACATCATTAGCTACCCACACGGATAGTTGTTCAACATTATGACCGATACAAGATACTTCACGTATTTTTTGTTCTGCGACGGGAATCATCTTGGATAAAGGAACGATTCGTTATCTCTTTACCCTACAGGACGGAAACATAGCCAATGTAGCCGTGTCTGATACATGACTGGAAACTAGTATAAAAGCAGCATATATGACGATTACTACAAACGCTACTACCTTGTGAGATCGTATACAAGCGCTTGTTTCCTACACGCAGAATACTGCCTGATATGAATGAACGACCAATACGCTCATCGTTATGGAACAGCTCAAAAAATATCTTGGTGAAGAAGCAAATGATGTTGCTGACAATAGCGGTAAAATTTTGGTAGATATTTCTCTTGGATGAATCAATTTTATTGTCCCGTATGATTTAACGAAAAAAACACTTGGTCCCTGGTATTTCAAAGATATTATAGCAAATGGAAAACCTTACCAAATACAAAAATTTAATTTAGTACTTGATGATGCTCATCAAAACAGTATAAATTCTTTTGTAGTAGATCCACTAACAACAATCAAAAATGCTGATCTTACTGCACGACAAAATTATCAAGCATTTATTAAAGTGAAAAACTAAAAATTAAAAACTAAAAGTGTCGGAAATTTTTTGATCAAAAAAAACAAAAATCCATCACTTTTCACTCTTAACTTTTCACTATTCACTAAAATTTAACGTATGTACAAAAGATTTACGCTTAACGAGCTCAAAACTGTACAAAATGCATTTATTAGCAATTTTTATAGTATTCTCAAAAAAGAACACTGTATGTCGGCTATAGATTTTTTCAAAAAGATATTTAGAGAGGGCAATGAAATTTATTATATGTATAGAGGTGATTTTACCTTTAGATTTCAGAACAATAATGAGGAATATACGCTTATGGATGAAAAAGAGAAAGTTCAGCTTGTCTTAGATGAGCAATGAAAGAGGGAATTTCAAAGTATGGTTAAAAA
>CAZKEK010000082.1:1782-4775 GCA_964551805.1 uncultured Candidatus Peribacteria bacterium | reverse complement strand
TCGGGGCAAAAAACCCCTTCCCGCAGTTTCATGCGGGACAGGCTGTCCGCCATTAGGGCAGTATCATGGATTTACTTTTTTCATATATTGTTAGCGACCGTGCAGTCGCGCGGTCCCATTGCTCGACCTACAATTCATGCTGATTTAATAATGGCGACCTAAAAAAACTCTTCTGGATTTATATTTTAAATAAAAAAAGCTTAAAAATAATTAAAAAAATCCCCGCACTAGTGTACGGGGTGTGTTTATGTGTTTTTGTTTGTTTTATTTTATAATTTTGTTTATTTACTTTTTTTTACTCACATTATCTTGTCGATAAGTTGTGGTTCGATTTCATCTTGAATATATCTGTCGAGTGGTCTTGCTCCGTATTGTGGTTCATAGATCTTCTCGATAATGTCCTTTATTTGTTTGTCAGAATATTTTGGTAATGTAATATCTGAATGTGCTTTTCGTGTAGCCAAGAATGTTTCGATTTTGTTCTTTAATATTTTTGCTAAGGTTGCTTTGTCGAGATGTTTGAATACAAGTTTGTAATCTATTCTGTTGAGCAATTCTGGAGTAATGAAGCTTTTCATCTCTTCCAATACTCTTTCTTTGACAAGCTCAAATTCTTTGGCGTCAATATCTCCTTTTTCTCCCGTAGCAAATCCAATTCTTGATTGCTTTTTGACAAATTCTTCTGATCCGATATTTGACGTCATAATGATGATAGTGTTTTTGAAGTCGATAATTCTTCCCTTCGCGTCTTTGAGGTGTCCTTCATCGAGAATCTGTAATAATATATTTAATACATCGGGTGATGCTTTTTCTATTTCATCAAATAATATTACTGAATATGGTTTTCTTCTGACTGCTTCGGTGAGGCCTCCTCCTTCATCATATCCTACATATCCCGCAGGAGAACCGATCAATTTTGATACAGAATATTTTTCCATAAATTCGGACATATCGATTCTGATCATGGCGTCAGGATTTCCAAAATATTCTTTGGCGATAAGTTTTGCTAGGTAGGTTTTTCCTACACCACTTGGTCCAAGACAAAGAAATGATCCAATAGGTTTGGTATATCTAATCACTGACAATCTGCTTCTGGTAATCGTTTTTACGATAGCATCTACTGCTTCATCTTGTCCAACGATATTGTTTTTGAGTTCTTGATTGAGTCTTCTGAGTTTTTCTATTTCAGATTCATTAACGATATTTGTTGGGATTCCTGTTTTGTCAGCCAATACATTTCCGATATCTTCTTTGCTGATAATTGGTCTGAGGTGAGTTGGAATATTTTTGTTGTTTCTGATTTTATTCATTTCTAGTTTTGCTTCTTCTTCTTTTGCTTTGAGTTCTGCAGCTCAGAAGTAATCTTGTTTTTCTATGGCTTGTTCTATTTTTTCTTGGATTTTGGCCAAAGTTTCTTCAAATTTTTTGTAATCTTTGTCGTTGTCGAGTTTTTCGTTCATGGTGGATTTTCTCGCACACGCTTCATCGATAATATCGAGGGCTTTGTCAGGAAGAAATTTATTTAAAATATATCTTTTGCTGAGATCAATAGCTATATCTAGTGCATCTTCATCGATCATTACGCCATGAAAATCTTCGTAGGTTTTTTTGAGTCCTGAAAGAATTTGTTTGCTTGTTTCTCCATCTGGCTCATTGATAATAACTTCTTGAAATCTTCTTTTGAGTGCAGCATCTTTTTCGATATATTTTTGGTATTCGTTGAATGTTGTCGATCCGATAAGTTTTATTTTTCCTCTAGAAAGGAGTGGTTTGAGCATTTGTGCGGCGTCACCGTTTTCTTGTCCACCTGCACCGATAATGGTGTGGATTTCGTCGATAAAGAGGATGATATTGTTGGTAGGATCTATAGCTTCTTCGAGGATGGATTTCATTCTCGATTCAAATTCTCCTCTGTATTTTGTCCCTGCAACCAATGATCACATATCAAGCAAAAATATTCTCTTATTTTTGAGCTTTTCTGGGACATCATTTTGTGCTATTTTTTGTGCTAATCCTTCTACGATAGCTGTTTTACCTACTCCAGGTTCTCAGATAAGGAGCGGATTATTTTTATTTTTTCTTAAAAGGGTATAGATAATCTGATTGATTTCATTTCCTCTTCCGATAACGGGGTCAATCATTCCATCTTTTACTTCTTTGACCAAATCGGTCCCGAAATATTCTACGGTAAGTTTTTTTTCTTCTTTTTTGTTTTTTTCTCCGGTAGTTGCAGTACCGTCTCTTTCGACGATTTCGCTTTCTACGGCATCCAATAACATATTTATGTTACTCATCTTTTTGATTTTTTGCATGTTCATAAGGTTAATTTTATTACTATCTAAATCGAACGTTATGAATATTTTACTTAATATTTGCAGAAAAGCAAATAATCACATCTTCATTATCATAGGGTTTTTGGTGAGCTTTTTGTACTCCGCGACTATGTTTTTTGCTTCTTTTTGGTATACTAATACATGGTTGGTAAATGGGATTGACAAATCTTGTAATGATACCATAAATAATATATCAACATCCAATTCTTTGGTGGTTTCGTTGATATTGCTTTTGAGCAGGTGAGAAAGTCTTTTGTTTAGGGGGAGTTGTTTTGTCTCTTTTTTTGTCGTGATATTGTTTTGTGGTGTATATTTGTTTTGGAAGTATTCATCTATGATTTCTTCTGGAATATCCAATAGTTTCCAAAAAATAGTATGTAATTTGTGATGTTTGAGATAGAGAGAAATCCCCCAAATAACATCTTCTCCTTGGATAGTTCTTTGGTTATTTGTATATGCGAGTTTGTTTGCATGAGTAATGCATGTGCTAGAATGGTCAGTCAAAAGTGTTTTTATCTGGGAAAACATATATGTCTGCGTGAGGATAAAATCTATGTGTTTTGATAGTATTTTTTTGAGAGTAAAATTCAATACTATAAAGACATAAGACATGAGTATAAAGACATAAGACATGAGTATAAAGTATAAAGACATGAGTAT
>CAZKEK010000082.1:0-1682 GCA_964551805.1 uncultured Candidatus Peribacteria bacterium | reverse complement strand
CATGAGTATAAAGACATAAGACATGAGTATAAAGTATAAAGACATGAGTATAAAGACATAAGACATGAGTATAAAGTATAAAGACATGAGTATAAAGTATAAAGACATGAGTATAAAGTATAAAGATTCTTTTCTTCTTGCTTGCTATCAATATAAAAATTTCTTGATTACGTAGTACTTATGATTACTTATAGTTGACGTATATATCTTTATCTTTGCTCTCAAAATAATGTTGTGATTTTTGAAATCATTGTTTAGTCCCCAGGTAAAACCAATGAATGTTATTTGGTTGCACAAGAAGTCGTTGTTGCAAAATTTGGACTGTTTGCAGTCTCTTCAGCCACAAGCTGCAATATTTCCTGTACTTAAATCCAATGCTTATGGTCATGGACTCAAACAAGTCGTCAAAATACTTGCAAAAACTGGGGTACCGTATCTTACGGTAGATAGTTATCCTGAATATGTTGTCGTCAAAAAACACGCAAAGATTCCTGTTTTGTTGCTTGGAGAAACGTTGCTTGAAAATTATAAAAAATTTGATCATAGAACAACTACGTTTTGCGTTTACAATGTTGGAACGATAAGATATCTTGGAAGGTTGGGAAAATCGACGAAAATCCATTTGTTCATCAATACCGGGATGAATAGAGAAGGGGTTCAGGAAGATGTTTTATGAGAAATTATTAAAGAACTTCAAAGTCATCCAAATCTGATTTTGGAGGGAGTGTTGTCTCATTTTTTTGATGCGGATGGACTTTCGGAGCATACCATCGAAACACAAATTCAAACATTTAAACGTATGTATTATGCAATATTAGATGCGGGATTTGCGCCTACACGAAGGCATATTGGAAATAGTGCTGGGCTTTTTAAAATCACTGATGATTTTTTCAATGCATATAGGCCATGAATAGCGTTGTATGGGTACAATCCTTTGCATCCTCAGGATCCTTTGTACAAACATGGAAATGATCTTGTTCCTGTGCTTTCTATTACTTCGAGAGTGATGAGTTTGCAAACTATTTGGCCAGGTGATGGCGTAAGTTATCATCATGAATATCTTCCTCATGATAGGGAAATCGCTGCTACTATTCCTTTTGGTTATGCGGAATGACTAGCGAGAAGCGCTTCTGGTAAACTTTTTATAAAACATCGTAAAACATATTTTCGCCAGGTAGGCACTATTTGTATGAATCTTTCTAGTTATATTGTGGATGCTTCTGTGGCGGTAGGTGATGAAGTGGAAATTGTTTCCAACAATGCACGTGCCAAAAATTCGTTAGCTCATTTGTCTGAAGCTAGTGATACTATTGTCTATGAAACGTTGGTCCATCTTGATAGAGGAATAAGGAGAGAAATAGTTTAATAATTGAGTATTAAGTATTGAGTATTAAGCATTGAGTATTAAGTATTAAGTATTGAGTATTAAGTATTGAGTATTAAGTATTAAGTATTGAGTATTAAGTATTAAGAAACAAATAAAATTTAGAAATAAATAAAATTTAGAAACAAATAAAATTTAGAAATAAATAAAATTTAGAAATAAATAATTTAGAAATTAAAAGTTAGAAAACAGCAGTACGTCATTCCCAACTTGATTGGGAATCCAGTTTTCTTGTGGTAAGCAGGTTTGTATTGTATAGATTCCGGCTGCAATTTCTTGGCCCACGCAGTCCTGCGGG
>CAZKEK010000081.1:0-4848 GCA_964551805.1 uncultured Candidatus Peribacteria bacterium | reverse complement strand
CTAATCATGTTTTTTCTGTCATGATGCCGGTCCTCATCGGCCTCGCTTGGTTCGTTACCTGTTTTTTTAACAGATCTTACAATAACCTTTCTTGCAGCTTCTATTTCTTTGTTAGAAATATATGAACTAGTGATAGCTTTAAGTCCGTATTGTCCAAAAGCAACAGTAGATCATCTATAACTTTTTCCTTTTAGAGATCTAATAATAGGCTTTCTAAACTTCCATCTTTTTGGCGTCAATAACATTGTGTTTTGATCAAAGCAAATAAAATATTATAAGTATACTATAGCGCGATTTTTTTAGCAGCAGATTGTGCTTTATTGTAAAGAATTCCTTTTTCTATCCAAACTTTTACTCCGAGCATTCCGTATTTTGTTCTTGCTTGAAGATAATAAAAATCAATATCTGATCTAAATGTTTGAAGCGATACTCTTCCTTCAATAAATTTTTCTGTTCTTGCAATATCAGTTCCTCCCAATCTTCAACCTATTTGAATTTTGATACCAGAAGCTCATTTTTCCATAACCTTTTGCATAACATTTTTTGCAACTTTTCTAAATGGCATTCTTGCTTCAAGCTGAGAAGCAACAAATTCAGCCATAATTTTTGCTGACAATTCAGGAATTTTTACCTCTTTGATAACAACCTTCATATCTTTATGAAACTTATTTTTCAACATATCTTCAAATTCTTTTATTTTAGCTCATTGTTTTCCCATCAATACCCCTACCTTTGAACAAAAAATAATAATTTCTCATTCTTTAATAGTTTTTCTGATAACAACTTTAGAAATACCAGTTCTAGGAAAAGTATCATCTACAAGTTTTCTCATTTTGATATCTTCAACGAAAAAATCTGCACCTGTTCTTCTATATTTAGCAAACCATTCTGCAGGTCGTGATTTCATAATTCATACTCTCAATCCAATTGGATGTGCTTTTGATGCCATACGGATAATTACTTAACATGTAAAAAAACTTTCACAAACGCTCTATATTTTACATAATGACTAATTCTAGATCTAGAAACGAATCTAATTCTCTTGATTTTTGGTCATCTTCCTACTTCTATTTTATGAACATATAACGTATTACCATCATAACTAGCGTTTGTAGTAGCATTAGCATAAGCAGATTTTACTACTTTATACAAAGTATTTGCTGCTTTCTTTGGTAATACCTGCAAAAAAGTTAATGCGTCTTCAACTTTTTTTCATTTTACCATTTGAGCTATCAATGCCATTTTTTTATCAGACACCAAAGCATATTTCAGCGTAGCTGTAAGATTATTATCTACTGTTTTTTTCGTAGTGGTAACCATAATACTAAATTTTAAATGCTAAATATTTTCTTTTATTAGTAGTTGTTCTGTTCACGGGTAGTTGATTTAGAAAGGATGTCCTTTAAATGTTCTTGTAGGAACAAATTCTCACAATCTATGACCAATCATATCTTCTGTTACATATACACTCACAAATTGTTTTCCATTGTGCACAGCAAAGGTAATACCTATCATATCAGGTATTATATGACATGCTCTATCTCGTACTTTAATAACCTTTTTATCTCCAGCTTCGTTCATCTTTTTTACTTTGATGAGTATTTTTTCATTGATATAGAATCATTTTTTTAGCGATCTTGCCATTAATTGAATAGTGAATAGTTAAAAGTGAATAGTGAATAGTGAATAGTGTTGGTTTTTTATTATTTTTTCCATCACTGTTAGATATTAGTTGTTCACTGTTAGTTAATTCTTAGTTCTCTTAGATATAATGAATTTTGTAGATGGTTTTCTATTTTTTCTTGTCTTAATTCCTGGAGTAACTCTCTTACCAGCAAAAGATTTTTGTCCTGATTTGAGACCAATAGATGAATGTCATTCTCATCCTCCATGTGGATGATCAACCGGATTCATATTTTTTCAAAGAACATGTGGTTTCTTTCCAAGTCGTCTTTGTCTACCAGCTTTTCCAATAACAACATTTTGATGTTGATCATTTCCAATTTCTCAGATAGTAGCCCAACAATTTTCATTAAATTTTCTTACTTCTCCAGAAGGCAATTTTATAAATACAATTTTAAGTAACGCATCTTTACCAACAATACCAGCATATGTTCACGCTGTTTTGATAAGTTTTCATGAAGAAAATGGTGTTACTTCAAGATTGAATACATGTACTCATTCTGGTATATCTTTGAGTTGTTTTCTATTTCCATGAGCAATAGGTGCTTCATCTCCGCAAACAACAGAATCACCAACTTTAGCGGTTTTCCAAGCAAGAACATATTTTTTTTCTCCATCAGCGAAGTTAAGCAATACGATTCTTGATGTTCTATACGGATCATATTCTATACTAGCAACTTTAGCAGGTATATTTAATTTATCATATCCTTTGAAATCAATCAATCTATAAAGTCTTTTATGTCATCCACCCATAGATCTAGAAGTCACTTTACCTGAGTTATTTCTTCCTCAAGTTCTTCCCAATGTTTTGGTAAGAGATTTTTCTGGTCTTTTTTTTGTCAAATCAGAAAAGTCATATCAGATCATATAACGTCTTGATGGAGTATATGGTTTATATTTCTTAAGTGCCATTCCTATATAGTGATAAATGATAAATAATATATTCTGAATTTTGGATTTCATTTATTTTTGGATTCTACGTATTGTATTTTGGATTACGATTAAGATCACAATTCGATTTTGTCTTTTTTAGAAAGAGTAACAATAGCCTTTTTATAAGCTTTTCTTACCAACTTTCTTTTATCTCTTCCTTTATATACAACATTAACGATGTTAACACTTTCAGGTTGTACTTTATATAAGAATTCTATTGCTTGCTTAACATCAATTTTATTGGCATCAGCATGAATTTTAAACGAATATTTATTCGATTCTTGTTGAATATGTGTTTTTTCAGTAACAATAGGCGAAAGAATAACCCCATATGAAGAAAGTGTGGTAATCACTTTAGGTGTTGTATTTTTCTTTGCTCTTGCTTGAAGTATTTGCTTAAAAGTCATAGGAATACAAATAAAAGTAGTAAAAAACTATTTAGTATTTAGTGTTGTCAAAGCTGATTCCAAAAAAAGAACAGTATGATATGATAACAAATCAGAAGGATTAAGATAATCAGCATAAAGATATTTTACTTTAGGAAGATTTCTAAATGATTTAGTTATATTTTCATCTTTTTGTGCGATAACAAAAAGAACTTTTTTTGTAGATATTCAAATATTTTTGAGAATTTCTTGAGCTTCTTTAGTCTTTGGCGCACCCAAAGTAAAATCCTTAAGTCCCATAAGTTCACCAGATTTTGCTTTAAGCGTAAGAATACTATTGAGTGCCAAGTTTCTTGCTTTTTTGGTCATAACCTTAGTATAGTTTTGATCTCATCTAGGCCCAAAAGCAACTCAACCTCATCTTCTTATAGGAGAATTTTTATCTCCAGCTCTTGCTCAACCAGTTCCTTTTTGTTTATAAATTTTTCTTCCTGATCCGTGTACTTCTCCTCTTCCTTTTACTTTAGCAAGATGTTGACGAGCATTACTTGTTTGCAACAAATAATATTCATGAATAAGATCTTTATTTACCAACGAATCAGCATAAAGCGATTCATCAAGGGCAAAATTAGATACAACCTTACCATTTTTATCATATATATCTATAGTATATACCATTTCTAGAGAGTAAAAAAACATAAAAAGACTATTTTATAGTGAGCGTTAACAATGAATTATATCCTCCTGGCAATGAACCTTTAAGAACTACCAATGATTCATTATCTTTTATAATTTTATCAACAATAGGAATATTTTTTAAAGTAACACGTTGAGTACCCATATGTCATGCATGTGGATGTCATTTCAATGTTCTTCTTGGTTTTCTATTTCCTTTAGATCATCCAGTTCTTGTAAATTTATGACCATGCGTTGCTCATCATCATTTGATATGGAATTTTTTTACCATACCCTGGAATCCTTTTCCTTTAGCATCACCAGTAACATCAACTTGAGTCACTCCATCAAGCAAAGAAGCATCAAGCAAAGCACCAGCTTCATGAGAAGAAAGAAACGAATCTTCTACTCTATATTCCTGTACTTTTTTATATGCTATTTTTTGTCCTTTATCTTTTTTGAGTTCTTTTTTTTGTACACCAACTACCGCAGATACATATCCATCTTTTTCTTGGCTTTTGAATCTAACGATTTCTTGTGGAAGAACTTGAACCAATGTTACAGGAACAAAATTATTTTCAATCCACATTTTGGTCATCTCTTTTTTCACTACGATAAGTCAACCTTTATTCATGATATTTTTATACTAATAAATTAAATAGTAGCAGGTACATTTTTCAAAATTTTACGAATTTCTCCAAACAATTTAGAACACCTTTACATCAACCATAACTCAAACAGGTATCGCAAGATTTTGGAGATATTCCATAGTTTTTGAACCAGTCTCCATAACATCAACCATTCTAGAATAAGTAATTCTTTCAAATTGCTCTCTAGATTTCTTAAATTTGAAGTTTGATTTCAAAACAGTGTAGAGTTTTCTCTTTTTTGGAAGCGGAATTGGTCCTTTTACAGAAGCACCAGACTTTATCAAAAGTCCAACCACTTTACCTACAGATGATTCCAACATCTTTATATCATAACTCTTTAATTTAATTCTTAATTTTGTGTTTTGAGTTTTTTGCTCAGTCATACTAATAAGGGTACATATAGTAAAACAACATTCTTATAACTTAAGCCTCCACCCCAAAAAAATCGGGGCGGAGCAATAAATAATAAGAAACTATTCTAAGATTTTTGTTACAACTCCAGCTCAAACTGTTCTTCCTCC
>CAZKEK010000080.1:0-4905 GCA_964551805.1 uncultured Candidatus Peribacteria bacterium | reverse complement strand
GGAATATTTTTTTGTCCTCCTTTGTATAAAGGAGGGGGGGTACCCTTCAGGGTGGAGGATTTGTGGACTATAGCTATTTAGAACTTGGTAAGACAACTATTTTTCATCAACTATTAGGCAACTTTTCGTCTACCTTTCAGCAATTATACAACTACCTTTCGTCAATATTTACTTCCTAATTACACCATTTTGTTATCAAAAGACCAAAGATTAACAGGAAAAGATGTCTTGTATATCACAAGAAAAAGACAGTATATCAATCAATGACTGTTTGGCTTTTTTTATATCAAACAATATGCTACCCGTCAATACAACCAGTTTTCTTCACATATCACCATAAAATTATCGAAGAGATCAGTAGTGAGGCATATTTTTAAAAGAGCAATTATGCAGTATGTCAGCAAAAATAATTTAGTACAGGATTCATTAGGGAATACTTTTTATAAATTTTTTATCGTTCTTTCCAAATCTCGTATAGAGGAAATAGAGAAAAAAATTGCAAATTTACCAAAAAAAGATACAATTATCTATATACAAGACGAGTTTCAAAAAGCATGGAAATGATGTGCACTTCGTTTATCGCCCAAAAAATAGTTCTTTTTATATTGTAGTCTAATCATATGAAGTTTTTCAAAAAAATCGTACAAGGAGGGTCTGATTTATTTAAATCTATAAAATCCGACAATAGAAAAGAATTGTTGGAATTGGAAAAATTAGAAAAAAAATTGGAAGAACAACAAAAATTAGAAAAAAAACTTATTTCTACTCCTTTTGTCGTGACCAATAGAATGATGGTAAAATTTTGGGCTATCGGTATTTTGGTGATTTTTATAGGAATGTTGATATATACCTCAGTAAGTATTATTTATCTTATTTTTATGGCATATATTATATCTCTTGCGGTAGAAGCAATTATCGATTTTTTGCAAAAAAAAATACGTCACAGAGGAATATCTATCGTATTGGCATATTTGCTTATTCTTATAGGTGTGCTTGGATCTATGGTGTTTATTATTCCATTTATGCTCAATCAGATTTCAGATATTATGACATTGTTTATAGGAAACATAGCAAATTTTCAGCAGACACTAGCAACAAAATCATTAGTCTGAGTGATTCAAGATATTCATTGGTTGCCATCAGCACTCAAAACAGCATTATTAGACTCGTTTAGTAATCCTGCTGTAGTAAATGGTGTACAAAGTCAGTTACAACAAAACATTTCTCAAATAGTAAATCTAGGAACAACCTACGCCAAAAATATTGGGAATATGGCAGTAAGTGCGGTAGGAACATTTTTCAATGTAATAACACAAACATCTATTGTAGTGACTCTTGCGGTATTGTTTTCTATACAAAAAGATTCAGTAATGAAATTTATTGCGCAATTATGAGGAGAAAACAAATATAAATTCATCTATATGAAACTTGAAAGAATTTACAAAAAACTTGGTATTTGGCTCAAAAGTCAGTTGCTTTTGTGTGTGTTTATTGGTGCTACTATGTATATTTCTTTATGGATATTAACGATGTTTGGTATTGATCTTCCACAAAAAGGATCATTGGCAGCAATCGCAGCAATGACAGAATTTATCCCCTATATAGGACCAATTATTGGATGATTGGCAGCAGTACTTGTTGCATTTACGCATTATGGTATCTATAGCGCGTTGATTTTGGTGGGAGTAGTATTTTTTATTCAACGAGTAGAAAACAATGTATTTATTCCATTGCTTATGAACAAAACGCTTGGAGTAAATCCAGTTGTTATTTTCATTAGTATGATCATTGGTGCAATGATTTTGTGAGTGGTTTGAGTATTGCTTGCCGTGCCTATCGCCGTCATTATTACGCTTATTTTGGAAAAAACATTTGAAGAATAACATAATTCAATTAACAGTGAATAACTAATAACGAACAACGATGAAATATTTTGATTTAAAAATTTATCATAAAAAATAAAAAAAGTTCATTTTTGTCCTCCTTTATTTCAAAGGAGGGGAGGTGCGGAAGCACAGGAGGATTTACGGACGAACACACAAAATTCCATAAATCCCTCTTCCTTCGGCTTCTACCTATAAAAAAGGGAGACAAAATAAAAAAATTTAAAATTTTAAATTTATAACTCATGAAAAAAAAACTTCTACGATGGTATTTTAGACTACTTGGAAAGTTGGCTCATGGATATATAGAAAAGCACAAACCGCAAGTAATTGGAATCAACGGAAGTGTAGGAAAAACGTCATGTCGTATGATTGTATATCAGACACTCCAACAATTTATCCCCAGCAAAAAAATCTATACCTCACCCAAAAACTTTAATGGAGAACTCGGACTTTCCCTCTCTATTTTTCAGATAGAAACGTGGGAACCAAATATATTTTGTTTTGTTACAACACTCATCAAAATTATTAGAAAAAGATTTTTCTGACACAAACCCTATGATGGTATTCTATTAGAGTATGGAATCGATCGTCCTGGGGAGATGGACTTTCTTTTGACTATCACAAAACCAAATATTGGGATTTTTACAGCGATAGATGCGGTACATTCAGAGCAGTTTGGTAACCCAGCCGAGATAGCCAAAGAAGAAGTCAAAATGCTCAAAAAAACATTGGAAATAGGATTCCTTAACTCCAACGATACCTACGCTATGCAACTCAAATCTCATCTGCATATAGACTATCTGACCTATCAAACCGAAGGTCATGAAAGTGATGCAGATATCACCTTCAAAGATGAAAAGTTTTTTGTTTCAGATTTTAAAGGTGGTGTAGGTGTACAATTCAATCTTCGAATTAAGCAAAAGAAATATAGTATCGCAACAAATATCTTAGGAAAAGCTAATTATGGGTATATCGGTCTATGAATAGCTATCGCAGCTATCTTAGACTATACATATGCTAAACAAGAATCGAGATCAGAAAATTCTATCTTCAAAAATGGTTCACATGAAGTGCTCAATCTTGAATATCAACTCCAACCAGGAAGATTATCAGTATTTCATGGGATAGAAAATAGTGTGATTATAGATTCTACCTATAATGCCTCACCACTAAGTGTCAAAAAGATTATCAATACTGCACACAATATCAAAACCCAGTTATTCCCACAGAGAAAACTCTGGGTAGTGTTAGGCGATATGAGAGAACTTGGTGATCTTACCGAAAGAGAACACAGAATGCTCGCTGGCTATGTTAGCCAATCAGCAGATCATGTGATTTTAGTAGGAACCTATATGACCGACTATTTAGCTGACGAACTCGAAAAAGTGTGATACGACAAAAAGAATATAGATAAATTTTATGACGCAAATATCGCAGGAAAACATATCCAAAAGATGCTTAAACACGCAGGGGAGGAATGTCTTGTAGTTTGTAAATGAAGTCAAAATACTATTTTCCTAGAAGAAGCTATCAAACACTTTCTTCTTAATCCCGAAGATCAGAAAGAGCTAACGAGACAATCCGCATGGTGGATGAATACCAAGAAGAAGTATTTTGGCTAAAATATGTTAATGTTTATTCTATAATATATGACTTATGATTCGTGTACATAAAGCAAAAATACAAGATTGTTTTCATATTGTAGAACTTGAAAAAAAAGTCCGACATGAAAAAAATGTAGGAAATGTATATGAAAACTCTGCTTTTATAAAGTATGGATTTGTGTTTGTCGCCAAAGACGAGAGCAAAATCGTTGGTGCAATTATAAGTTTTATAGGAAAAAATAATAGTATCTATGTCTCTGATCTTGTTGTTGATCCTCACTATAGAGGTCTTGGAATCGGAGAAAGTCTCTATAAAAGACTTATAAAGAAAACGAAAGGGAGTACAATACGTGGATTGGTATGACCAGAATATAAAGAGTCTAACAATCTCCACAAAAAGCTATGATTCACTCGTGTCAAAAAACTCAAAAATCCTTATGGAGAGGAAAATAAAAATAATCTCATGTATTTGTATGAATTAAAGCAGTAAGAAATAGTATATACTGATAAGAAAGAGCATATACTGATAAGTTATATTATTAATAATTACTTCAATACTCCGCTAGTAACAATGCAGTCTGAATTGTAGGTCGAGCGGTGTATTTTACCATATTAACGTCATTCCCGCTCACTCATTCACATCATTCCCGACCTGATCGGGAATCCAGTTTACTGAGTATAGATTCCCGCCTTCGCGGGAATGACGTCTAAGTGAGTGATAGAAATATTTTCATAATATTGCCTTACTAGCAGGAAAAAATGGACCCCTGGGGGAAGGGGCTGGGAAAGCCCCAATAATTAGCCGGAATGCGAGAGTTCTTTGAGTTTCATCTCGAAAAGAAAGAGTTTTTTCTATTGGGTTTACCTTAATATAGATAGTTTTAAAGTATAAAAAAAAGGCTAGTTTACTAGCCTGAAAGTTTTCTGTAATTGAAATTATTCAATCACTTCACAAACATCTTTATTGAATACAAATTTTTCGGCATTGGTATATGGAGTCCAAAATTTTACAGCATCAGCTTTCCCGGCTTTTTTTAAAGCTTCAACGGCTTCTTTAGGAGAAACTTCATATCCTCCTAAATTTTCAGTTCCAGTCCTCAAGTTTCCAGCTGTTTTTGGATTTTCAATTCCCATTATTGGAATTTCTATGCCAATCCATTGTTTGCGAATTTCCTCTGGTGCAAAACCAGGAGGAGTTAAGATAATTTTAATTTTATTCATAATATTGTCGATTTGGTTTGTGACTAATTTGGTATATATTTTCTATTGAAAGTCAATGTTTATTTTCTGTGGGTTAATTATAATTCAATTTTGCATGCAGATCGGAAATGATTTCAATGCGGGCTTTTATTCCTCTTCTTCCTCAGTCCCTGAGGAATTTTTTAATAATGGCATGAAACGGAAATATTCGAGAA
>CAZKEK010000079.1:0-4906 GCA_964551805.1 uncultured Candidatus Peribacteria bacterium | reverse complement strand
AATGAAATTGGAGTTAAAAAATTAAAAGGTGATGGAGATTTTAGAAGTAAAGAATGTATTGAATTATTAAAACAATCTGATATTGTTGTAACAAACCCACCATTCAGTTTATTTAGAGAATTTATTACTCAATTAGTTCAATATAATAAGAAATTTTTAATTGTTGGTAGTTTTAATGCGATTACTTATAAGGAAATATTCAAATTAGTTCAAGAGAACAAGTTATGGTTGGGATATGGTTTTAAAGGAGGTAACGCATTTTTTAAAACCCCTCATCTTAAAGAATTCGCGAAGGGTGTTTATGATGAAGAAACTGGATTGGTTAAATTCAGAAATGTTACTTGGTATACAAATTTAGATATTTCAAAACGTCATGAACGACAGATTTTATACAAAGAGTATAATCCAAAAGATTATCCAACTTATGATAATTATAACGCAATAGAAGTTTCAAAGGTTTCAGATATTCCTGGAAACTATTTTGGAGTTATGGGTGTTCCCATTACTTTTCTTGACAAATATAATCCTAATCAATTTGAAATTATTGGTTCAGATTCTGATGTAAAATCAGGACTACTACCTGAAATTGTGAAATCAGAATGGACAGGGAAAACAGATAGGGCTTATATTAATGGGAAAAGAATGTATGCCAGACTTTTAATTAAACTCAATAAATAATAATATGAATATTTTATTAAAAGAGATTTACGTAAGAGATTTAACTAGTGGGTATGAAGATAATGATGAGAATGGTGTAATTGGATACAACGGAAAATTAGATATAAGACCTCCATATCAAAGAGAATTTGTTTATGGTGACAAAGAGCGTAATTCAGTAATTGAAACCCTTACAAAGGATTATCCTCTGAATGTCATGTATTGGGCTGTTAGAGAAGATGGAAATTTTGAAGTAATTGATGGTCAACAAAGAACAATTTCAATATGTCAATATGTAAAGGGAGATTTTTCTTTAAATGGTTTATCATTCCATAATCTCCCAAAAGATAAACAAGAACAAATTTTAAACTATAAGGTTATGATTTACTTCTGTTCTGGAACAGATAGTGAAAAACTTGAATGGTTTAAGACAATCAATATCGCAGGTAAAGAATTAACAATACAAGAATTAAGGAATGCTGTTTATTCTGGTTCTTGGGTTTCCGATTCAAAAAGGTATTTTTCTAAAAATAGTAGACCGAAAATTGGTGACGAATTTTTAAGTGGATCTTCTAACAGACAAGAATATTTGGAAACATGTATTGATTGGATTTCAAATAATAACATTGAAGGTTATATGTCTAAAAATCAACATGAACCAAATGCCAATGAACTATGGTTATATTTTCAAAGTGTAATAAATTGGGTTAAAACAATTTTCCCTAACTATCGTAGAGAGATGAAAGGAATTGAATGGGGGTTTCTCTATAATGAATTTAAAGATAAAAAGGTTGACCATAAGAAACTTGAATTAGAGATTTCTCAACTAATGGAAGATGAAGATGTTACTAATAAAAAAGGTATATATGAATATGTTCTCTCAAAGAAAGAAAAATTATTGAATATTCGTTCATTTTCAGATAATCAGAAAAGGGAATCATACGAGAGACAAAAAGGTATATGTATTAAATGTGGAGAACATTTTGAATTAAATGAAATGGAGTCAGACCACATAAATCCGTGGCACAAAGGAGGTAAAACTTCAAGTGAAAATTGTCAAATGTTATGTAAAATGGATAATCGTATTAAGTCAGGTAAATAAAATTTTATGAATCCAAATGTTTATGTTTTAAGGGCTGACTTCGGTAGGTACACAGATACTTTCAAGAAAGAAAAATATATCGGTATTGGTTGGTTCCAAAACGAACCATCTACTTTTGATTTAAACAATAAGGATATTCTAAAAGAAGAATACAAAAAAATCTACCCTACTGACTTACCGATGAGAATGAATCAAAATGTAGGTCAAATATTCCGTTTTGTAAATGAAATGAAAATTGGGGACATAGTAATCTCCCCATTCAATACCAACGAACTATTAGTTGGAAAAATAACAAGTAACCTGTTCCACAAGAAAGATGATACATCTCCTTATCCATGGCGCAAAAGTGTAGAATGGTTCCCAAATCTTATTGACCGACATACTCTTTCTGTACCCTTACAAAGCACCTTGAAGTCATCTTTAACTTGTTTTAGGGTTGTAATGTGTGAAGAGATATTATCACAAATAGGACTTTTGAGTGTTAAACCTGTATCACATGACGAGGAGATTTCATTCTCCCCAAAATCAAATTATGAATTGATTAGAAGAAAATTCTTACAATTAGACCCGACAGAGTTTGAGTTATTGGTCTCTTATGTTCTTCGTTCATTAGGATTTGACGCAAGTCAAGAAACAGGTAAAGTTGGTGACGGAGGTATTGATTATGAAGGAGTGTTAGATGTATTTGGTGTCGCATCAATCAATTTACAAGTTCAAGTAAAAAGATACGAAAAAGGTGTTATTGGAGAAAAGGAAATTAGAAATTTTAGAGGTGCGTTGAAAAAAGATTATCAGGGTTGTTTCATAACCCTTTCAACATTCAATAAAAAGGCTAAAGAGAGTGCCCAAGACAAAGAACGAGAAACTATTCAACTAATAGATGGGAATCGTTTCACAGAAATATTCATAGAACAATATGATAAAATTATTGGTTTCATAAATGAAGACGATAATGATGAATTATATCAAAAATTAAAGTTCAAGAAATCTCTAATACCAAATTAGCCCCCCTGTATCCCGGCACTGCCTCCCTGTATAATCTTTAATCAAAATAAGGTTGTCCCTATCGTAAAAAAAATATTCTGCCATTTTTTGGGATTTTTAGACATTCTGGGACACTCACTCGTCCAAACCTCATAATTCCACTCCGGATATATTAAAATCAAAAATTGGGGTGTCTGGTGACTTTTTAACCCTATTTAACCAAAAGAGATTGACCTCCTCGTCAATCGTGACGAGATAATTTAATTTTTCACTCTCAATTTACCACTCTTTATCAAAATCAATCTATTTATTGGTAAAGAAACTTATGATTGAAAACCACGAAATCCTATGTCCGACATTTATTGAATGTGATTTATGCCAGACAAAAAGAAATGAAATAAACCGATCACGAATTACAAAGTTGTTTGGCATAGAGGAAGATATTCATATCCTTACCAAACACTTTTATCATTTAACTATTTCGGTACAACCTGATAGACAATCATATTTCAGGTTTTCACTTGACCCATTAAAAAAGGTGGGACGAGAATTGATAAATGGACTATCCTCTATTAGTTCAGTAAGTAATCGTCATTGGTTTAATATGTTTGTAACTTCAGGAATAAGGTACTTTTCAATAATACAGAAAAACGAAGACGAATACCCAATCTTCAATCAAAACCTAATATTTTATAGCGACAAGGATAATCTTGATTCTCGTTTGGAAACGCAATTGAAGTATAGGTTAAAGAAAATAAGTAACCACTTTACCTATTCCCTTGAATATTTGGGACAACACGATATTAAAACTATCCAGGATTCAATAAAATTATGTATTTCAGTAAATTATGACTCTACTCCTATGAAGAAACTTGGTGACGAAATCCGTGAAGAAATATATAAGATGAAAGGTCAAAGACCAATCATCTTCGGTAAAAAATACAATAAAAAATCAACCAATAAATTAGAAATAATCCCCAATTAAAATGAAAGAGAAAAAGATGAATCTAACGGAATTAGTAGAACCTAAACCAAAAAAAAGTAACAGATTAAGGGTTATTTTAACTGAAGATCAAATGAAAAAAATAATTGAAACCATAAAAATAGAAAAGTCAATAAAAAAAAATGCCGAAGAAAGTAAAACAAGTAAAAGATAAAGAGGGTGTAATTTTTGTAATTGAATTAGACCCAAAAATCTCTAAAAAGAAAAGGAATAGACCATCAACACAATTTGTAAAATCCTTTATAGAATACAAATTAGAATCAAGAAATGTGTACCCTATAAACAATCGTGTTGGTTTCACAGGCGATATTTCTTCAATCTCATATTTTATATCAAACATAATTGAATCCTATTTAGATTGTTATTTGATTGAAAATCAAGTAGATATAATTTAATATATATAATATACTGGAAATCACTGGATTATCATTATTTTTGATAAAATATCCATTATGAAACAGGTAGTATTATTTATTAGAAAATCAACAATTTTACAAGAGTACGACCACCAGGAAAATCTTCTTATTGATGTCTGTAAAAAAAATGAATGGGAGATTGTTGATACAATTAGAGAGACAATATCAGGCACCAAAAAGAATGAAGACCGAGAAGGAATTACACGATTAAAGAATGTAGTTCTACAAAAGAAACCACAAATTGTACTATGTTGGGAAATCAGTCGTATAAGTAGAACTAGTTTAGGTTTCCATCAACTATTATCATTCTTGACTGAAAACAAGGTATCTCTTTATATACAGAACTTAAATCTACATACATTAGATGAATCAGGTAAAGAGAACCATATCACAGGACTAATTTTGTCGCTTATGTCAGAGATTGCGAGGATGGAAACACATACACTTAAAACAAGAGTTAGGGTGGCGTTACAGAACCTTAAAGAAAAAGGTGTTGTGTTAGGTAGACCAAAGAACACAGGTGATAGTAAAGAGAAGACCATAAAGAAATACCCCGAAGTAATCAAATACCTTGAAAAAGGATTGTCTATACGTGAAGTATCACGAATGACTAATGTTAGTGTGAATACTACTCTTAAAGTATCTCAACTGATTAGATAGGAAATATGAAATAAATATGGTAAAGTATTATAGTAACCCATTTATATTATGATCGGACCTCCCGGCGCAGGGAAGACCATGCTG
>CAZKEK010000078.1:0-4982 GCA_964551805.1 uncultured Candidatus Peribacteria bacterium | reverse complement strand
ACACAACAAGCAATACCATAATCATCTGACCCACGACACGCTCTCATTACATCATCATTTTCATATTGGATAGATGACGTATCGATAGAAACTTTTGCACAAAACTTTTTAAATCATTCAGGCAACGCTGATGACCAAAGAACAGTGATATTTGGTTCTGGAGAAGCTCAAAGATTGTACAGCGTTTGCAAAAATCTAAATGCTGTTTTGGTTACTTTTGTTCTTCCATCAGCTAATTGTCCACCAATAGCTTCTGTAATCCATGTAGGATCTCCACCAAAAATATCGTCGTATGCACCAGGTCTAAGATGTCTTACCATACGAAGTTTTAAGACAAACTGATCAATAAGTTCTTGTGCATATTCTTCAGTAATGAGTCACTTTTCAAGATCTCTTTGAATATAAATATCCAAGAAACCAGAAACATTTCCCATAGACATAGCTGCTCCATCTTGCTCTTTTACTGCAGCAAGATAAGCAAAATATATCCACTGCACAGCCTCTGTAGCATTTTTTGCAGGGACAGAAACATCACAACCATACGTAGCTGCCATAGTTTTGATATCTTTGAGTGCTTGAATTTGAAGAGACAATTCTTCCAACGTTCTTACTTTATCTTCTGTCATTTCTCCAGAAAATTCTTGTTTATCTTGTTCTTTTTGTTGGATCAGATAATCTGCACCATACAATGCCAACCTTCTATAATCTCCAATAATTCTTCCTCTTGCATAATTATCTGGCAATCCCGTAATAATATGTTTTGAACGAAAATTTTTCACCTCTTTGTCATAGACAGCAAAAACAGCATCATTATGGTTTTTTGCATAATGAAAAATATCTACTACTCTCTCAGAGACCTGTAATCATTTTTCTTTTACTGCATTTTCTACAACACGGATACCTCCAAAAGGTTTCATAGCTCTTTTGAGCAATTCATCAGTTTGAAGACCAACGACAAGTTCCAAATCTTTTTGGATATATCCAGGAGCATGACTAGTAATAGAAGAAATAGTTTCTGTATCAATAGCTCTACACCCATCATTATCACGTTCTTCTTGTAAGGCTTTTTTGCAAATTTCCCAAAGTTGTTCTGTTCTTTTTGATGGTCAAACTAAAAACGAATCATCTCACTCATAAGGAGTAATATTTTCCGTAATAAAAGATCTAAGATCAATTCATTGCATTTCCATACACATATATAATCAAAAAATAAAAGCATAAAAAAAATCTGTAACTATCACAGGTTTACCGATTCACACACAATAACAAACAATGTTATGAAATCAGAAGCTAGAACATACGGATTAAGAAGCAAATAGCAACAGAGAAAACAAAAAAAACTCTGGAAAATTTAATTTCCAAAGTCTTTATCACAAAAATTATATAATTAGTTGATAGTAATGTTAGCTGCGAATTCAGCCCAAGCAGGATCTATAATCTGAATAAGAAATTGGATTCCGTTGGAAGAAGTTTTTTGTAAAAGTGTATTTCCAAGATTGTTTAGTGTTCATTTTATCGTACAACTAAATATTTTTACTTTTGGAGCATCTCTCATAGTGGCTTTGTCAGCATATTTGGTAATATTCATCAATGTAGAACAACGAACACCAGGCAAATCAAGATCTTCATCTACATTAAGTGCTTCATATGCCAAATTACTTGAAGGAAATACAATAGAATATCCTCTTGTAGAAGAAGTAAATGTCATAGTTTTTTCCAAATTTATAGGAAACTGAGGAACAGACGTATTTATTGTTTGTTTAGTAGGTACTGAGGGAACAGAAGTTTCTGTTGTTGGTGTATTGGAAATATAACTAATTTTAAATCCACCAGCTGCTTGAGAGGGATCAATCTTTATTTTACATGTAGCAGACCCATCAGCAGTAGGTCATTGGAAGGAAACCATTAAACCATTTGCATCTATACCAAGATTTTGAGTAGTTGTTTGCATAAGCGCAGTTGTTCCATCAGTACACAATGTTTGCAATCTAGAAAGCAAAGTATTCTTGATATAATAATCATTTGGTAAAATCAACGCATCAAAAAGATCATTTACTTCTTGTTCAGGAACATCATTGATGAAATATCCATAAAGATTTGCGTTGGTAACAAACCAAGAAGTTACTCATTCCAATTTATATAATTTGTCTGCACGAGAAGTAGAAATAGTTTTTTCTGCAGAAGCTCAAATATTTTCCTGAAGCTGAGAACAATTTTTGTTAGGATCACCTTTTTTACAGACGAAATAAGAAAGAGCAATAATCTGATTGGTAACTATATTTTGAAATTTCAATACCCCATCTTCTCCATTATTGAGTAAGCTATATTTTTGTCAAAATTCAGCAGGAAGATAGACACCAGCCTGAGCAAAATAAATTCCACTTCCTGATCACAAAAGTTGTCAAACCGCACCTGTAGTCGCCAAAGCTCACGAAACAGTATCTACTTGCACAATAAATAATCCCTCACGTTCTTGTTCTACCGATCCATGAATTTGTACAAAACCCGTATACAAAGACAAATCAAGTGTTCTACTTTTTAGACCTACAACACCAGTAGTAGAAAGTACCAACATATGCGTATACGTCACAAAATCACCACTAGCAACAAGTTCTCCAGACAAATTTACGTCTTGTCCAATAGAAAACGTAGCCGAGCTGGTTGAAGAAGAAAATAAATTACCAATACGATCTAAATTTTTAAACAGCAAAAATGCTACAAAAAACGTACAAAGCACAACAACCACCAACGTAAGAACTGGCAATGGTTTTTTTGTGGATTGTCATGTATATCCTGTAAATACAGGCTTCTTGGGGAATGGAATGTCATTTTTTTTGAAATTCATTGGTATGCATAAAAAAATAAAAACTATGCATGCAAAATGGTAAGAAATTTAAAGGTCTTGTCAACCCAATAACCCATATTGTATAATTTTTTAAACAATTAGGCAAGTTTTTTGGTCGTTTTTTGTATCTGAATTTGGAAAATGATACCAAGAGGAATATACTTTATGGGTAATTAGGTACTTTACTTTTCACCCACAAAACATGAATACACAGACCGTAGCACCAACACTTATCGAAAAACTCATGGACAACACTATTGTTGCGTATGGATTTAAAATAGTAGGAGCAATACTTGTTATCTTATTTTTGCTGATGATTTCCAAATTTATTGCAGGGATAGTAAGAAGAAATATTGTAAAAAACGCCGATCCCGAAAACAAACAAATCGAAAAAATAGCGAAACTTATGCACGATATAACATTTTATATTCTGATTATTTTCTCGTTTTTTATTGGATTCGAAATGGTAGGATTCAACGTTGGATTGATTGTTTGAGGTATTTCTTTTGGAGTGTGATTGGCATTCAAAGAAATATTGGGAAATATGATTGCTGGAATTATGGTATTGTATACCAAAGAATTCAAGTTGGGTGATATCATAGAGGTAAGTACAGACCAAACGTATTTTGGAAAAATTGAAGAAATAACCATCAGATACACTATTATTAGAACAATCGATCTGAGACAAGTAATTATCCCAAACATGACACTTATTTCTGTACCGATCAAAACCTATAGTTCAGAAAATATTATCAAGATGATAATTCCTTTTTGGGCACATTATGATAGCGATATACACCAAGTTATTGAAATAATAAAAACAACAGTAAATAGTTGTGAATTTGTAAAAGAAAAAGACAACACAAAAGTATTTCTTTCTGAATATTTAGATAGCAGCATTGAATTTAGAGCGATGATCAGCTTCGACCCGAACGGTGGCTTATTGCCAGAAATGGTAAAGGGGTACATCTACGAAAAAATAAATGATGAATTTGAAAAGAATAAGATCAACATACCATACAACATAACGACACTTACCTTTGAAAGCCCAGAAGACAAAACAAAATTACAAGAACAAATAAACGCATAAATATTTTATTATCCATATCACGATGATACAAAACATACTCAACACCATTATCATATATATACAAGAAAATTGAGGAGCAATACTTCTCAAAGCTATTTTGGGTAGTGTCGTATTTATAGGAGGATATATCCTCATCCAGCGAATAGTAAATACCATCAAAAAAAAAGTAGAAGCAAATAGTTTACAAGATGATGTATATATAAAAAGAACATCTAACCTCGTAGGAAAATTAATATTTATCTTGCTCTTTATTTTTTTGATACTTGCAGTATTTCAAGTCATTGGATTCGATACCGCAATTATCATGGGATGAATTTCTATGAGTATTGGATTTGCTATGGAAACCACAATAGGAAATATGATTTCATGAGTAATGATTTTAACTAATAAGAAAATAAAAATTGGTGACTACATTCTTTTGTGAGGAAGCTTAAATATGCGCTGAACTATCGAAGAAATAAATGTCAGATACACCGTATTTAGAACGTTTGACAAAAAAAGAACTATTATACCAAATAGTATTATAGCAAAAACACCGATGCAAACATACAAAACAGAACCACTATTGAGAGGAGAAATTATGTTCACGGTACCACGTCATACGCATATTCCACAAGTCAAACAAATCCTTATAGAAACAATAAATGCTCATACAAAAGTACTGTACAAAGAATATACCAATACCCGAATAGAAAATTTTGATAGTAGATGATTACAAATAAAATCAGTATTTTTTGCCAATCCACAAAAAAAATCACCATTTGTTATAGCAAGAGAACTCAAGCCAATAATAAAAGAAAATTTAAAAAAATACGGAATAATTATTCCATATCCACATATTAGTCTAACCACAGAATAACAAAAAAATCTAATTTTTAATTTTTAATTTCTACCTTTATGTTGTCCCTTCTATGAAGGGAAGGGTCCCGCGAGCGGGTAGGGATTTTTCTAAATTCTGTTTATTTCTAAATTCTAAATTCTAAACACGCTCCTTTTACGTCATTCCGGCTTTCCGTCTCTCACGTCATTCCCGCGAAAGCGGGAATC
>CAZKEK010000077.1:0-5098 GCA_964551805.1 uncultured Candidatus Peribacteria bacterium | reverse complement strand
TTGGTAAAATTTTTTGATAAAATATTCGTCTATATTTGTGTCTATAAAAAGATATAAGAGCACATACTTATTTATTATGAATATTTGCATGCATAAGATAACTATGTTTGGTGAAGTAAAAAATAGCCATTCAGATGCTGAACTTATCTCTCAGATACAAGAGTGAACTACCTTAGCATTTGAAATAATTTATGAAAGATATAGTAAACAACTCTATAACTATATTTTGACGCTACTCAATTTTAATGCTGATGAATCTGGTTTGGTCCTTTCTGATGTCTTTATCAAAGCGTATCAATATATCCAAAAAAAAGATGTCGACAATCTCAAATGATTTTTGTTTAGGCTGTCACACAACGCTTGTGTAGATCGGATAAGAGCGCATCATGAACAAGAAGTTTCCATTACGCATGAAGTAGAAAATTATAGTGATCCAAAAAACATTTCTGATAAAAACGCTCTTGATACAGACTATAAAAAGTTGTTAGTTCAAACATATCTTTCAACATTAGATGAAAAATACAGGTCGGTTCTTTATTTGGTTTATTATGAAAATAAGTCGTATGATGAAATAGCAGCTATCCAGCAGAGTAACAAAAATTCGATAGGTACACTTGCCTTCCAATGAAAGAAAAAACTTGAAGAAATAATAAAAAACGCCAATATAGATCCGCAAATATTCTTATTGTAAATTTATTACTTTACTTATTCCCATGATCAAACAGGAGTATTTCCCAACACAAGAAGTTCCCTCTCGAGTCAAAGATAGGGTTATGAAAAACATATACGGACCAAAAAAAACATTCCGTTTGCTTTCTTTGATTAGATATAAAATCATGGTTCCAACACTCGCATTCTTTTTTATTGTTATGTGATGATATCTTTATCTACAAATGCCAAAAAAAATTATTGTTTCCACTACTTCTGGTGATTTACCAACTATTTCTACAACAACCGTCCAAACGACTACCGTCGTAACCACAACTCAAGTAGTTGCTCCTTCATCTGATGAAGATGCTCTTCAACAAAAGCTTGCCGAAGCAGAATCTGCACTTACTACACTTTCTACTGTGCTTAATCAAGAACAAGATATAACTCTTTAGTTTATTATTTTCTACTATGAAAGTCTCTAGTAAATTATTTCTTTTGCTGTCGATATTCACACTTTTTTTGTGATATAGTTTTGCCAAAACTCCGTTGCCTGGTGAAAAATTGCCAAAAGCTCAACAAAAAATCTGAGCTGTACTTCAAAAATCATGAAGTAAAATCCAGCAAAAAATTTGAGCTAAAATTCCTTGTGCATTAGTAGCTTGATTCGCTGATAAGGTAGCACGTATCCAAAAAAATACTCTTCAAAAAATAACTCTTTTGACTCAAGTAAATACTTCATTAACTTCAATCATTCCTTTGGTAAAAAATACTACTATAAAGAGCAATTTACAAACAAAACAAACAGCTGTGCAGACTATGATCAAAAATTATACAACACTAAAAACCACTTTGGAAAAAAATCCTCAAAGTACGTGCTGACAAAAAACACCTGTTTGGAAAAGTTATAATGATCAGACCAAAGTCCTTGTAAGTTCTATAAAAACACAAATTCATTTACTTAAAACAACAAAGAAATAATCTCTTATTTGATTAAAATTTTTTCAAAATATTTTCGTCTTAGTATATAATCTCACTTTTTATTCTTTATTCTTTATGTTATGAAAAAAATTGTATTTGCTACCTTAGGACTTTTGGTTCTTACCAGTTTTACTACTACCTATGCTGACAATGTTGTACAAACAGGATGTACCAATACCTGAGCTATCTGTGTGTTAAATACACAATTTCGTACAGATATCGCTACTGCAAAAGCTACACATCAAACAGAGATTCAGTCATTGAAAGATCAGGTTGCTGCAAACAAAGCTTCTATAGAGGCTAATAGAAAAAATTTTCAAGCTAATTTTTCTGGTGCAAAATCGTATCTTAGTAAGCCAATTACTTGAGCTACAAAATTGACGGTAGAAAATATTATTTCTACAAAAGATACTGCAATGAAAAATTTACAAGTAACAACTAACGCGCTTATTACGTCATGAACAGTTGATCGAAGTGGATATTTGTCTCAAGCAGAATCTATTATAACAACATTTAGAGCTAGTTTGCTTCCTTATGTTGATCCAGCAAAACTTACTGCTTTTGACACATTCATTCAATCCAAAATCAATTCTATGATTGTTAATATTTGAATTAGACAAACAAATACAACCGTTAAAATGGATATCTGAACAAAAAAAGTAGCATTTAAGGAATGGTTAAATCAGAAAAAAATTGATCATAAGGCTATCGTTGCACAGATGAAAGCTGCTAAATAATTATAAAAAAATCTCCACTAAGGAGATTTTTTTTGTTGCTGATTTTTTTTTGTCGGTGTGGAGGTTATGTAAAACAGAAATATTAAATTAAATACCAAAATCTTTTAATTGATTGTTATGTAGTGAAGTAATATATTCACCATGTTTTTGTGTTTGTTCTTTTTTTTCATTCATCATTAATTGAAATAATCTATTACCATCAATATTAAAGTCTTTTAGATGTATAATGTCTGTTTTTTTGATACAGGTATGATCAGCTAGACTTCTACTATCATTTCGACATCAACCACATTTATGCTCTGGATCCCAGACTATTTCTAAATTTCATAAATTTCAATTTTCATCAATGATTTTTCCAGTTAATAGGTAATTTTTTTCTATAATCCATTGTCTAGGCATGGAAAAATTAAGTATAGTAGTAATATATTGTATTGTTGTTTGTGAAGAAAACTTGCTATTATCAAGATTATCAAGATTATCAATATAATTTGTATAATCAAAATTATTGTTTATATATTCATCAATCAATCTTTCTATACCTACTTTACCATATACATTGCTAACGTAGTCTTTTATAAAATTTTCAAATTCTTTGTTATTTAAATATTCACTAACATTAGATGATAATGTTTTAGATAATGTTTTTATATTAAAAACGGATTGTTCTATTTCTTTATATTCTGCTTGTAATTGATGGATATCATTAATTTTTTCTAAAATTTTTGTTATTTTTTTGTTTTCCAAAGCTAAATTTTTAAGTATTTCTTTAACTTTTGATTTTATCGATTCATTTATAGGCTTAGGAATAATTATTGATAACCCTAAATTATTTAGTAGTTTAATACTAATTGTTTTTGTTACGGATAAATTTGAATATTTAGGTTGCTCTAATGATCTTTCAGATAAAAAAATATTTTTCATAAACGATAGTATAACTGAATAAATACAACAAGTATACTTTTATAGTTGTTATATGTCAAATTATTGCTGATTTTTTTGTAGAGATAAGCTTTTTTTATAGCTACTTGAGCAGGTTTTGGCTCAAAAAAAATCTAATTGTTAATTTATATAAAATATTTTGTTGATGATAATCAGCTAAAAACAAACTCCTTGTGGTTTTGCTGTAGTAAGCTGACAGAAGAGAGAACTAATTGTGTAAAAGATATTCTAATTGTTTTTTATCTACTGTGTTATCGATGGTATTAGTTTGACAACGTATTTTACCAAAGGTCTTGTCATGAGGATGTTGTGGCATGTCTACCGTAATTACCTCTATGTCATTGTTTTGTAGTATATCACTAAGTTTCTTTGATGCAGAATCTATGACAACCAAATCAGTATTTCCTCAACTTTGTCAGGGAAGTACTAGTCAATTTAATGGAAAGATTCATTCATCTGATCAATCATATTCTATGCATTTTAGTCATAGATAATCAGTAAGAAAATTGCGAATTGTAGTTATTTCTTTTTTCATATTTATTTGATCTCTATAATATGTATTAATATGGTTTGTATCTAAAAGAAATATTTTTTTTTGGGGACATAATAACATAAATACATCGATATGGGAGTTATCTATATTGCTAAAATTGCTATTACGGAAATTGTTTCAGTTGGGTATTATATATGCCTTTATTTTATTACTACCTAATAGATAATACAACTCATTTTGTACCTCTTCAAGATTACTATACTCATAACATACACTCTCTTCTGATAGTAATGCAAATTCGTCACCTACTAGTACATTTCATCACTCTCAAAAAGGATGTTCAGTTTCATTTCTGCTGTCTAAGTATATGCCATTATAATTTACAAAACAATCTCTCGGTCGCACTGACGCAGGAAATTTATGAGTTTCACGACTAGTAATAATTGTTTTATATCCATGATTTTGAAGAGCTTTATCGATATTTTTTTGTCATCATTGACCTTCTCAGATGATAATAGTAGGTTTATTCATAATCTCAAATCTTTAAAAATATAAATGTATGTTATTTCTAGTTTTTTATTTGTGTGTAATATACATATATTTTATTATATGTCAAGTCATATAATCGATATAGATTCTGAAGCAGGATTTGTACAGTAAATATAACTTTTAATCAATAAAAAAATCACGACCTAAATCGTGAGTTATGTTAGTTCTTAACTGGTTAAATTCAATTTTGGAGATGGAGTTTAAATTGTTACACCCTTTAGAGCAGGAACTATTCCAAAAGCAGTTCCTTATATGCTCTTTATATGAGAGTCTCTCTTTGGGGGATAATGCACTAAGAATCAAATATACCTAGATTTGATATGATTAGTTGACAGAATATAGGTATTAAACTAGTTACTTTATATCAAAGTCCTTGAATCCTTCGTATTTCTCAAAAGATAGTAAGTATAGGCTTTTTAATAGATTTGGTGATATGGCACGTAGTTCTTTGAATACTGTATTTGCTGAGTTTTTATTTCAAACCTCTTTAATGACATCATCTAAAACTTTAGGAATTGTGATACATAGATTTTTGAACGCATTTTCTTTCCCGGTCACTATCTTATAGAATTTATCTATAGATACTCTTCTTATCTTAGTACTGGATACTTGGCTTCAGTCTAAGCTAGTAACTCGTACTATATCTTGGCTATTCTTAGCAATAACTTCTACTAAATAACAAGTAGCTTTTGGATTTTTAATAATAGTATTTTGCATTCTCATATATGTTTTTTGCGAAGATGAAGAATTC
>CAZKEK010000076.1:0-5143 GCA_964551805.1 uncultured Candidatus Peribacteria bacterium | reverse complement strand
AGTAGGCTACTTTACTCCAAAAAAAGACGAAGATGATATGGTAACATCACTTGGTATGTATAGTGGATGGATGATGTTATTGTTCTGGTTGACAAGTGGAATGGGAGCTTTCTTGGTATTTGTAGACAACAAAACAGATCTCTGAGTAATGGCTTTAACTATTCTAGCATTGCTTTCTGGATTTATATTTCTCAAATATATTCGTGATAATCGTAATCATGCACTTACTTTCCAACGAGATTCTCTCAAATATATTATCATTTCATGAGTGATGTTTGCTTGGGCAAGTATGGCAAAACCAACAGCGTTTATCGATATAGCTTTGTTTGGTTTACTTCTTGTAGGACTATGGATTGATGGTATTGTGGCTATGGGATTAGGAATCATAACTATTGGTATGACGGGTATCCTCAAAATAGCTAATGCGCCAGATATGATGAATCCTACCACGGGAAAATATGTTGTTCTTCTTTGAGTGATAGTAGCGGCTCTCGGAATAGCAAAAATGTTCATGAATAAACACACAACCCAAGGAAAATTGTCAGATAAAAAAAAGTTATTTACCTATATCCTAGTTTGGTGAGCATCACTTATTTCTGTGCTTATAGTGTTCAAATGACCAAATATTGTTATCAAAGGAATCAA
This sequence comes from uncultured Candidatus Peribacteria bacterium, assembly GCA_964551805.1. Classification (GTDB taxonomy): domain Bacteria; phylum Patescibacteriota; class Gracilibacteria; order Absconditabacterales; family Absconditicoccaceae; genus CAJBLF01. The sequence continues at coordinate 4,498 of CAZKEK010000076.1, read as the reverse complement.
TGATCATACGCTTAGTCCAAGTACAATAGTAAAAAATATTTTCTTGGCAAAAAAAGAAACAAAACCATTATTAGCAGCAAAAGATACGGCTGCATTGATACAGCAAACAGCGGTAGATACCCAAGTAATCAATTCAGCTGTACTGACTCCATCACAATGTAATCAAACTACCTTTACCAAAGAAGAACTGAGTGGTGACCTAAGAAAACCAGTCACTACCAATGAAGATGTGGGAAGATATGTAGGATATGGATGGAAAGAAATAGATAAAGGAAACTGACTTAATCTATGATATGGATTGCTAAGATTATTTATGCTTAGTGATAACGTATGTTATGGGACAAATAGTGATGCAAAACTTCTTTGTACAAATGCTCAAGCAATAGAAAGTTTTGATGTAGCAACACTCCAAAATTTATTTACGCAAGTTGCTCCAAACAAAGAAGCATATACTTTATTAAGCGGTGCGCTTGCTACATACAAAGCAAAAGGAAGCGGCGTAGTAACCAATCCGACAGAGTATAGAGATCAGATAGTTGCGCTTAGACAATACTATCAAAACCACGCTATCAAAACAGAAGCAGGAAAAATACAGGTTCCTTATAGATATATGGTACCATTCAATGTAGTATTCAATCGATCACTCCAAAATTTAAGCAGTTATTATACAGATATTGGGTTTGTCCGATTGTTATTGCTTATGCTTTTGGTGCTTGGATTTGTTTACAGTCTCTTTCATCAAAAACATTTTATTCAAGACAACAATATCGCTATTCTTTCTGGTATTACCATTATTGGATGGGTAATATGGTGGATTATTTGATGAGGAATCGTTCGATATGGAATGGGACTTGTTGTATGGACTGTAGTATCCGTTGCTATGATTCTGAGAGATATGTTTCAACATACAGAAGATGATACTGATAAAACATTATTCTATATTATTATTTTCCTTCTTGCTATCCGAGGAATTATTCAGTTCGTATTCAATTTTATAAGAATTTCATCTCAGGGAGGTAGTGGACCTTTCATGCGATACAAAATGAACAATGGAAAAACTACAGAAATAACTTCTACTCTTCAACAACAAGAAGTAGTAAAAGCAGGTTACGGACAAAAAGATGTCTTCGATCTTCAGTTCCCTCATTACAACAAATTTATAGATTACGTCAAAACAAGAAAAGATAGTGATGGTGTTTTGATTGCAGGAACATATATGCAATACTTCTTAGACAACCAACACAATATAAAAGCTGATGGAATGCTTGATCGATTCCGAGAACAAAATAGTGATGGAAATATGTGTAAATCTTATCAAAGACTAAGAAATAACAATCTCAAATATCTTGTTATCGATCCAAATATTGGAACGGTAGTAATGGGAGAAGGAAATGAGTCGCTCTTCAATAGATTCTTTGCCAAGAGAGATGCTGTTTCAGGAAAAATAATCGACAATGGTGCAATCAGCAATCTCGTAAAACTTCGAAAGGCATGATATATCAATTTGTTTTCTACCAACAATCTCTGAGCAAAATATGCATTTAGTTTAGATGATGAAACGCTCAAAGCAAAATTTGGTATCACGACAGAAGATGATTTAGTATTTTTGAGAGCAAAACTTGCTATTGCGAGATTCTTCCCAGACGCACAAGAGCTTATTTCGTTTGTAGGAGAAACATTTATCAATAGAGTAGCAAATGGTAAAGCTATAGGAGATATTGCTGATGTATATGGTAAAGCTGTAGACGAACAAAAAATATTTTCTGTAGCACAAACCTTACTTGCCCAACAAAATACGGCAGAAGATCTTAGCAAAACCATTGAATGACTTTCTCAAGATGAACGTTTAATTCTTACACAATATGTAGGATTAGTGAATCTTTACAAAGCCAACAATCCACAATTCCAACAATTCGTAAATAGTATAATCGAACAAAGTCTTGGTGGATGAAGCCAGCTTATCGTGTTTGAATTAAATTAGTTTTGAATGTTCAAGAATTTTGAAAGTTACAAGTTGCTATTTAGCTGTTAACTTTCCAAACCTTCAACATTTTAACCTTCCAAACCTTCAACATTTTAACAATTAACATAGAAATATCATGAAATTAGACGTATCAGAAATCAAAAAAAATACCATTCTAGAAATTGATGGTCAGTTATTTAAAGTAGTTGATTTTGCTTTTATGCAATGCCAACAAAGACAAGGAAGTTATACCTTCAAATTAAAAAATTTAATTACTGGTTGAGTTCAGAGCTTACCTTTCAAATCAGGGACGGTTCTTGAAAAAGGAGATGTGATTACAAAAAATGCAATCTTCTTATATGAAGCAGGAGATACGTATACGTTTATGGAAAATGATACGGGAGAAATGCATGATCTCAACAAAGATATGGTAGATGATATCGCTGGATATCTCAAAGAAAATATGGATTGTTTTGTGATGGTTCATAAAGGAACAGTTATCAGTGTTATCTTACCACCTACCGTTTCTTATGTAATTGCTTCTACCGTTCCTGGAGTAAAAGGAGATAGAGCACAAGCAGGTAAAAAACCAGCAACCCTAGAAACAGGTATGGAAATAATGATTCCACTTCACAAAAATGAAGGTGATACGGTTACCCTCAATACCCTTACGGGAGAAACTAATTAGACATAAGTATCAAGACATAAGTATTGAGCCAACCTGGTCCTTTAGGTCCAGGAAATAATTATAAGAGAGAGACCATGGTCTCTTTTTTTTTATTTCATTACTTTTATATCCCACTGACCGTCAGGAAGCGTATTGCTTAGTATCCGTGGATTTAACTTTTTGACTTCATAATAGCCAAAACTATTGCTTTTTGCTCGTTCTGCGAGATTATCTATTCTCGTAGTCGTAACAATTTTTGTTTTTAATGGGCTATACATTGCTCATAAATCTTCGCGGTCAAAGAGTTGATATTTATGTTCTCGTGCATATTTCATAGCAAGCAATCTAAATACATATCTTGAGGTTTCGTTGTTTAGCCATAAGTCATAAAAATTGTCCGTAAATTGGTTAGCTATGCTGGTAGCCAAACCATTTTGTCATCTATTATACGCGGCGGCGGCGAGCGTTCGGTTGCTGAATCTGCTGTAGAGTATCGTAAGATGTTGCATCGCCGCCGCGGTAGACTTAGCGATATCAAATCTTTCATCAATAAACTCATTTACTAGCAATCCATGTCCTCTCGCAGTGTCTGGCATAAATTGTCGAATTCCTGCAGCGCCAGCAGCACTGACAACATTCTCCTTCAATGCACTTTCGATGACCGGGATATATTTTAAGTCGTCGGGGAGACCTGCCTTTTTCAATTCTTTTTCTATCATCGGAAGAATCAGATTCCATCTTTTATAAATGATAATGAATTGTGGAGCATTCATTTGCAACAAAGCCAATTCTCTATCAAATCTTTCAATATTCAGCTGATATTTCCCCTGCGTTGGCATAGGATCACCAGCAAAATTAAGATCAGTATAAGTAATCGCTCAAGAACTTTTTCCTTGAACAACCAAAAAAATAATCAGAATTACTCAGAGGAGAATACTTGCTTTCCATACATTACGACTATTCATATATTTCTTTTTGAGTGATGTTCGCATAAAAAATAAGGGAAAGGTAAAAGATCACCTTACTATATATACTAACTACAAAAGCTTTTTCAAACATAAAAATCATGTTTACTCTATGGAGTAAATTACTATATTAGAACGTAATACAGAGAAAAATATTTCTCGATATGTTTTCCTCGCCTCTTTATCATTATGCTATTACTATGATTATTGTCTGAGTTACCTGAACGCTCGGTGCGGGAAAAGGTACTATCGTCGACTATCTTGTAAAAAATAAATGATTCCAATATTTTTCCGTAAGAGCATTCCTTATCCAAGAGATAGAAAAAAGAGGACTGCCCGTAAATAGAGATAGTATGGTTCTTGTTGCCAATGATCTTCGTGCAACGTATTGACCAGCATATATTATCCAGCAACTCTACCAACAAGCACAAGCAAGTGAGAAAAATACCATCATAGAAAGTATTAGAGCTATTGGTGAAGTCGAATCACTTAAAGACAAAGAAAATTTTTATTTGCTGGCTATCGATGCAGATCCAAAAATCAGATATGAAAGAATTGTCCTTAGAGGAAGTGAAACCGACAAAATAACGTATGAAGAATTTATAGCCAACGAACAAAGAGAAATGGAAAATACTGATCCTACGAAACAAAATATTGCAAAGTGTATGCAGCTCGCCGACTACGTACTTACCAACAATGGAACATTCCAACAGTTACATTACCAGCTAGAAGAGGTACTTACAAAATTGGAAATTTAAAAGGATCATATTTGTCTCCCTTTTTAAAGGGAGAGGTATCCGCATTTAGCGGATGAGGGATTTTGTGTCGTATGACTAAATCCTCCACCACTTCGTGGTTCCTCCGCCTTGCGGGACAGGCTCTCCTTTGCAAAGGAGGACAAAA
>CAZKEK010000075.1:0-5165 GCA_964551805.1 uncultured Candidatus Peribacteria bacterium | reverse complement strand
ACAAAAATATAGTTTGTATATTGCTCGAACCATTATTTTGGCGGGTATCGTTGGTGTGCTCAATTATTTTGGTATGGATATCATATATAGTACGTTGTGGATACTTTCTCTCAATACTTTTTTGTGGCTGCTGTCCTATAGTATCAAATATAATGATGGAAGGTCAATTTTCCAACTTGGATTTTATTTTTGTATAGTCGTATTGCTGACAGCTGCTCTTGCTTTGGGTGGACGAGCGGTAGCGTTTACTGTTTTTTCATTGGTTTGGGTATTGGTTCTGTGAATAGTGGCATTTATTGTTTTCGTTATTTCTTTGTATAGTGATATAGAATCATATCTTCCCCATTTATTAGGGATTTTGTTATTGGGTACGATTATTCTTTTTGTGTTTGATCAGGTGTCTATGGTGTATCTAGCAATACTTATCAGTACCTTAGTCTTGAGTGCGTGCTATCTCTCTATGTACAAAATTTTGCAACATAAACCATTGCAGGAAGATAAGAAAAAAGAAGTCTCGGTGAGACGTATCCTTGCAGGAGAAAGAGTAACAGCTACCAAAACATATTTCAATTCAAAACGTGCAGAACGTGCATATGCGTATATTTCCACGTTTCCTAATCGAGCAAAACAAACATTAGAACTTATGAATATTCTTTTGATTGGGGTATTGATGGGATATTATGGTATGCATATTCATGAGTTTGTAGCAATCAATCAGCTCATCTATCGGATGATTTTGCTGGTAAGTGTTTCCAATATCTTCTTACTCAAAAAAATAGGATACAATAGTAGTATGCAAAATTTAGTAGTATTCTTTGTGATAAATTTTGCAGTATATGCAAGCTTTTTCTCCTATTTCAATGGTAATATTTGATCAGTCGCAAGCCGAGGAATCATCCGAAATGTTTTTAGTGCAAGCATGATTTTTTATGCACATACCGTACCTATGATATCCAAAATATTAAAAAAATCAGATTATCTGTATTGGATTGTTGCAAGTATAGGCGCGATGATAGTCAACATAATATTACTGATCCAGACGTCACTGCCAGGAGAACTTATCTTTTTCTTGGTGCTTGTGTATATGGGAATACAGTCTATGATTTTATATTATGCAGCAAGATATATAGGTGATAAGGTAGCATAAAACGAGCAATGATTTTATTTTTCCCTACTGATATATGATTCATAAGATACAAGCATCTGCCAATAGTTATATCGCGCTCGAAGTGGTTAATCAAAAACTTCTTATGTCCAAAATACTTTCTACAGGAAGAGCTGCAGATTCATTGCTAGAATTTACTCAGCAGCAAACCCAACAGCTCAATAGCATTATCCAATCCATTACAGGAAACTATCTCCCCAAAGAATATGGAAAAATCCAAATAGGAAATAAAATCCTTAAAATTCTTCTAAGTACCTTTAGAGGAATAACGACATTACAAATCAGAGAGCGAGTAACTTCTGGCGAGTATGCAGGATTTGGTAAATTAGGGATTTCTCTTCCTACCTACAAAATAAAAGAGTTGCAAACCCATATGACAACTACACTCAAAGAATTTTCTGCTCCCCTTGTTGATGATGTCCAAAAGTTGTAAAAACCGAAAAAATCTTTATACTTTTAGTAGGTTTTTTTACCTGTTTTTTGCTCCCATATGGATACGCTCGACGCTTTAAACAATATACAAAAAAATGAAAACGAAAAACCAATAGGAATTCGTATAATAAAAATAGGCGATGATCCTATAGAAATACAAGAAATTTCTAATGAAGAAATCTTTTTAGGACAAACAGAAAAATCTATTCAAGTGATGTGTCCAGGCCATGTATATCATATAGATGCAGGAAAAACAGCACTTCTGGAAATATTAGCTCATCATAATATGCTCTCATGTGAGATTATCTTAGTGCAGCATATCGACGAAATAAAAAGCTTTTCCACACAAGAACTGATGGAAACTATGCAAAAAGACATTCCATTACTTCCTATGATCATCACAAGAACTGATGTTCTTGATACTATTCCTCTCCCGACAAAAAAAACCTCATGGAATACCCAACATAAATTTTCTGCTCCCAAACCCCACAAAGGAAATATATCACAATCCAAAAACTACCATCAGAGAAAAAAATAATGATTTTTTCTTGATAAAAACAGCTTTTTTGTTGAAAAACATAAGTTTTTATATATGCTAGATATACTTTATTCGTCTGTTTATTCCTATGTCCAAGCCATATAGATCGTTAGACGAAATCGCCGATATCTTTGGGATTACGATTTCCAAAGCCAAAACTATCATCAAAAAATATAAGGTAGATGCATTTACCAACAAAGGATACAAAGTCCACGTCAAAGATTTTTATACCGCATATACGAGACATTACAATCCATCGCTCTTTGATATGCAACCCAAAAAAACAATTACTCAACCAAAAGATATATCAGACATTTTTCACGAACTTTTCGGTTGCGCGTACAGCGTACAGTAATCGCTTGAATTTTCCGACAAAATGAGTACAATGCAAAAATACACGTTGCCAACTATCAGCAGGAATAAGATACTAAATTTTCAGTGTCTTTTTTTTGTATAATATGGTAGATTGAGTGATTAAGCAAACAACCTCCTATTCGTTTCTCCTCCTATCAGAGGAGGATTTAGTAAAATCACACTCCTCTCTGATAGGAGAGGTGGGGTGAGGTTGTTCGCTAAAATACGAAGAGGAGGTTGAAAAAAAAGAAAAAATAAAATTTATAGAATACAATCGTTGATATATATACTATGCTAGAGAAAATAGAAAAACTTCTACAAAAGTGGAAAGGATTTTTTGGAATATCGTAAAAAATAGGAAATTATTCTGATATAAATTTAGAAGACAGAAAGTTATCTGACCATTTATATTAGATTTTTATTGTTCTGAGTTACTCTTGTGAATAGAACTTGATGGTTGATATCACAATGAGACTATAGAATACGATCTTTGTAGAGATGCTGAGATATACAAAAAATGAATTCTTGTGATCAGGTTTACTAACGACGAAATACAAAACAATCTCTCATGCGTAATCAGTCAATTAGAAAAAATTATAAAAGAAAAACTTAAAGAACTACTTCTTTAATTCTATTTTTGCCCCGACTGTTTACGCAGGCAAGTCGTGTGTCCGGGTGATCCCGAAGGACTTTTGTGAATGAAGTATAAATAAAATAAAAAAAATGCAACAGAAATAAGGCAAAAGTAATGTGTATAAAGTACAAAAAAATCCATCATTATCATTTCCCACTTTTAATTTTTCACTAGCACCATGATCCAAAAAGTAAAAACCTACGCCAATCTCGGGCTTGAATGACATGAAATTATTGTAGAAGCTGATTCCAGCAATTCTTTGCCTACGATAGAAATCGTATGATTGCCAGATGCTGCTATCAAAGAGTCCAAAGAACGTCTAAGAGCAACATTTCGCAATGCAGGTATCCTTCTCCCCAATAGAAAATTTGTCCTCAATCTTTCCCCATCAGATATCAAAAAAGTTGGGACAAGTTTTGATTTGCCTATGGCGGTAGCGATGTTGCTGTTGATTTTTGAAGATAAGATTGTTTCTTGTTCGGAAGATTATTTATTTTTTGGTGAGCTGGGACTCGATGGAAATATAAAAAGAGTAAATGGCTTGCTTCCGTGTGTCATTAGTGCTATGGGAAAAGGCTACAAACATTTTTTCGTGCCGGAGGAAAATGTCTATGAATTGGAATACGTCCCAGGGATACACATATATCCTATAGGAAAATTTGATCAGATAGTAGAATATTTTGTAGAAGGAACACCATTGTTTTGTATTGATCAAGCAAAAGATATAGAAGAATTATATCAAAAAACAGATACATACGAAGTAGATTTTGCTCATATCAAAGGTCAACTTATCGCCAAAAGGGCGTTGGCAATTGCGGCTGCAGGCTTGCATAATGTTGTTATGATTGGTGCGCCAGGAAGCGGAAAAACACTTTTGAGTAAAGCTTTGCCGAGTATTTTACCACCATTGGGATTTGAAGAAATTTTGGAAGTAAGTCAGATATATTCCATAATTGGAAAACTTAGCAAAGATACGCCATTGATTACCAAAAGACCATTTCGTCAGGTGCATCATACCGCTTCCAAAATATCTATCGTGTGAGGTGGCTCACGTTTGACGCCAGGAGAAGTCAGTCTTTCGCACAAATGAATTTTGTTTTTTGATGAGCTTCCCGAGTTTCCGAGGGAAGTACTTGAGGTACTTCGTCAGCCACTAGAAGATAGGTCGGTAGTGATTTCTAGAGTATCAGGGACGATCCAATATCCAGCAAATTTTATGTTTGTCGGTGCGATGAATCCCTGCAAATGCGGCTATTACAAAGATCCAGAAAAATCTTGCACCTGTTCATTATTAGATATCAAGCGCTATCAGAGCAAAATTTCAGGACCATTGTTGGATAGAATCGACATTCTTTTAGAGATTCCTAGAGAAAACATAGAAAAAATTCTCGCGAATATCGCCGAAGAAAGTTCATCAACTATTAGAGATAAAGTCATCAACGCGTGGAAAATTCAACAAAAAAGATTTTCCGGGATGTCCATCACGTCCAACTCCCAAATCACATCCAAACATATCGACGAACTTATTCCCTTGACGGATGATTGCAAAAACTTTCTTTCTGAGGCATCGAGAAAATTAACTTTGTCGACTAGGGTAGTACATCGTACCATAAAATTGGCAAGAACAATCGCTGATATCCAATGACAAGAACACGTTACCATCAGTCATTTAGCCGAAGCGATGCAATACAGAAGCAAGACGATGTTTGTAGAGAGTGAGTAAAAAAATTTAGAATTTAGAAATTTTATGGAGTATTTTTTAGTTTAGCAGATTATGGAGATGGAGAGAAAAAATAATTTTGCATTTATTGATACTCAGAATGTCAATTTAGCTATCAGGGATCAATGACGGAAATTAGATTGGAAAAAATTTAAAGTACATCTAAAAGATAAATATCATGTGAGTAAGATATATCTTTTTATAGGATTTATACCAAACAACCAAAACATGTATACGTTTTTTCAGGAGTGTTGATACACGCTAATATTCAAGCCAGTACTTGTTCTCAAAGATTGATTAACAAAAGGAAATGTAGATGCGG
>CAZKEK010000074.1:0-5169 GCA_964551805.1 uncultured Candidatus Peribacteria bacterium | reverse complement strand
GAACCTAGACTGACGGAGTCAAAGTCCGCTGTCCTACCATTAGACGATTCCCCAATTATATAACGGTAATAATTACTAATATAATAACAAAATATCCTGAAGTAACAGGAATGTGTGATGTATATAGTTATTTACCTACCCATTTCAAGTTAAAATTTACAATTATGCATTGAATTAATTCACCAAAATGATACATATACTATATATAAACAATTTATCTTATCCACAAAAAAATGAGAATACTCACATGACTCAAACCGACAGATGATCAGTTACACTTAGGGAATTATTTTGGCGCCATCAAACCGATGATGAACTTAGCCAATACCTACAAAGAAGCTGAAATATTTCTTTTTCTTGCAAATATGCACGCATTTACACAATTACACGACCAAGCCACACTTAGACAAAATAGTATAAATATTGTAAAACTCTACGCTGCATGCGGAGTAGATCTTTCTAGATATGTTATCTACAATCCAGCAGAAATACCATGACACGCACAACTCAATCGAGCACTAACTTGCATCACACACATGGGATTTATGGAAAGAATGCACTCGTATAAAGAAGCCCTAGACAAAGGAAAAGCAAAAGAAATCAGTATATGAGTATTTTGTTATCCTATATTAATGGCTGCAGATATATTGTTGTACGACACCGATATCGTGCCCGTAGGAAAAGATCAGAAACAACATGTAGAATATGCCAGAGATATAGCAATGAAATTCAACAATACCTTTGGAGAAACATTTAAAATCCCTGATGTACATATCCAAGAAAATGTCGGAACCATTATGGGGGTAGATGGACGCAAAATGAGCAAATCATATAACAATTATATCTGACTTCTCGATGACGAAAAGACTATTCTCAAAAGAGTAAAACAGATCCCAACGAGTGCACTTACCGTCGAAGAATCCAAAAACCCTGATGAATGTAACGTGTATGCTATCTGTAAATTATTTTTAACACCAGAAGAAGATGAAACACTAAGAAAAAGATATCTAGCTGGATGATTAAGTTATAAAGAAGCAAAAGATTATCTCTACGAAAAAATAATTGCATTTGTACAGCCAATCCAAGCAAAATATGCTCAAATAAGCGACCAAGAAATTATTGATCTTTTGAAGAAGAACACCAAGAAAGTCAATGTAATAGTAAGCAAAAAAATAGAAGAAATATACAAAAAAATAGTATTCAGTTTATAATTTTTTATTTATATTTTTTATAAAATGACTATACCAGAACCAGTAGATTTGAGTGTCATAGACGCGAAAGATCTAGAAAAAATAGAAGAAAAAAAGAAAAAAATGGACCGAGTAATGGAAGTAATCCATGAAAATGGATTGGACAATAATGAAGAATTTATGAAAGAAATCAAAAATCTGATGAAAGAATTATAAAAAAACTATAAAAAGAAAATGAAAAAACATTAAAATTAAGAAAAAAACTGAGCTAGACTGACTCAGTTTTTTTTAATGAAAATATATGTTATTGTACAGGAGCTGCAGGAGCTTGTGGTTGAACAGGTTGTTCAACTACAGGAGCTACAGGAACTGCAGGCTGTTGTTGAGGAATAACTTGTTGAATTTGTTGGGTTGCTTGATTAACGGTATTTACTGCTTGACCTGCAACATTTGTTGCAGTAGTTACTACTTGATTTGCAGCACCCCACACTTTACCAACAATATTTTCTGCTTTTGTAGCAGCCTGAGAAGCAGCATTTACTTGTCCAGTAATAGGATCAGGTTGTCCCATAAGTTTAGCAAAAAATCTTGCTATTCCGGTAACAATTTTGTCTAATGCTCCAGGACCAGCAACTACTGGTGTAGAAGCAACTACAGGAGCTACAGAAGGATCAAGAACAGGAGCTGGTGAAACAGCTGCTGCAGGTGAAACAACTTGCTGCGCAGTATTTGGTACGGGTTGGTTGTTAGGCACAAAAACCCCAGTAGGAATACCTTGAGGAATTCAAGAATTGGCTGGAGATGGAATTGTAGCTTGATTAGGCTCCATCGAATTAACTTATAATGTAAAAGTATACAATAATTGTAGTCTTTTTTTTCAAATTTGCAAATTTTAGAAGACTTTTTATCACCCAAAGCGAAGAAAAACCCTTGTTTTCTCCAAAAAAAATTATACAGTATATCAATATTTATCCCAAATAGCTGATATTTATGACTATATATGAATGAATAGGAGAAAGAATAGATACCCGATTAAGCAAATATTTTTGATATTCGAGAAGTTTTTTTCATCATATAATTTCTAGATGATGAGTAAAAGTAAACAATAAAACAATAAAAAAGTCTTATCAGCTCAAAAACAACGATACCGTAGAGATAGATGATGTAAAAAGATACCTTTCTTGAGTGATTTTAGATGAAGCACCAAACATAGATATTCCCGTTCTCATGGAAAAAGAAGATTATCTAGTCATAAATAAGCCAAAATGAGTACTCTCTCATCCAAAAACGGTGCGAGATATTCATGAACCGTCAGTCGTTGGATTTCTTTATCACACCTACAAAAATCTACCAACTATAGGAAATTTCATCAGAGCAGGAATTCTTCATAGGCTCGATAAAAACACAGATGGACTGATGATTATCGCAAAAACAGAAAAATGATTGGAACATTTCAAAAAATTATTTCAATCAAAATCAGAAAGCAAACATATCGACGAAAAGGAACAGACACCATTGAAAAAGTTTTATAGAGCAACATTATATCTCACAGAAGAAGGAAAAAAATTTACTGACGCTATTCACGAATTTCCTTATATCATTGAAGAGCCCGTTATCGCTAAACTCCCCCACACACTAACAAAAAATGGAATTACAAAAATCATGGAAATAACCGAAAAAACAGATAAAACCATAGCATTCAATCTCGAAATCCTTACAGGAAGAACACATCAAATCAGATATCATCTTTCACACCACGGTTTACCTATTGTAGGAGATTACTTATACGGAGATACAAAAGAAACACAGCCGATGCAATTGACCGCATACAAACTAATTTTCAAGGATCCCGAGGGAGAAATGATCACCGTAGAAATATAAAATAGACAAAAAAAAGCCTCCGAAAAAATCGAAGAACTTTTTGAGTAAACAGATAATAACTTATAAAAACAACTTTGCGTTGCTTGGTACATAGCTATCCACAAATCGTTTAATATAGAAAGAATTTATATCTTTTATTATTTGAAGGACTGCAGTTTCCCAAGCATGTAAATGGGCGTTTGAAACCATAGCAAGTGAGATAAGTCCACCAAGCTTAGCATAAGAATCAGCTAATTTTGGCATAGGAAGCCCAATATTTTTGAGATATTTCTGCAAAATTTTTCTATCATCTTCATATGATGATGCAGAAAACAAACGATGTGCTTCTGCAAAATCTAAAGTTATATTACTATAACGAGAAATTACAAGATCCTGCGCGGCATATTTAGCAAAATGTTTCATAAACAAATACAAGATCATATCCTTAGCTGCATCAGAATAAACATCCCATTGCAAACTAAACTTCCCAAAGAAATACTCTATTTTTGTATCCTTCGGATGAAGATAATATTCATAAATAACCACGCCAATTCCAATCCAAACAGCTTCTAAACCTAGAAAAGCATTTTTTGCAGTTTTGTTTACTACCGAACGACCAAACTCAATAGTCGTAGGCAGGATAGTATCAACAAATGTTGGTGAAAATTTGAAGTAATCAGCAGTAGAAAGACGCACTTCTGAGCCAAAAATCGCATTCTTACAAAGGATATATCGATAGAATGATAATATTTCACCATTTGGTCTGTCATACACTACAATATACGTATAGGTAGAATCAAACACATCTCCATCCATGGCATCAAGATGAAACATCAATGTACTAATCCTATTTACCTCTTGGAGAACATACGGAGCAGTTTGCTTTTTGACAAAATGGATTTCAAACCCTCGCCACATTCGTGCTAAAGTAGCTTCAGTTAATTCAGACTCCAGAAGCGATTTAGCAACCGGAATAGTAAAATTTTTTGTTTTCATATTTTATTGTTTTTTTGTTTTGTTGACATTTTAATCAAATTACATTTAAATACAAGAATAAAAAAAATACCGTAACCAAGCTCTCCAATAGAGATACAAAGATATACGGTATTTTTAGTCAGAATATTTTTTAGAAATTATTTTTTAGTTGTCTTTTTTGCTGCTAGTTTATCTTCTTTTGTAGCTTTTTTAGCAGCTGGTTTTTTTGTAGCTACTTTTTTTTCTTTTTCTACAAGAGCTTCTTCAGGAGCATTTTCAAGTTTATCAGTAATTCTCTTAGCTTTATCTTCTAGATTTTCTTCGGAAAGTTTTTTAACTACTCCAGCCAATCCTTTACCTTCAAATTGTTTTGTACCTTTAGATGCTTCTCAAGCAGGAACTTCTACATTTTTAGCAGCTGCTGCTTTGGTATTTTTTTCTTCTGAAACAAATTTATCATCATTCATACTCTTCATACTCAAACCAATTTTTCTGTTTTTTGGATCAAGCAATATGATTTTGGTTTTGATAATTTGTCCAATCTTAACAACTTCATTTGGATTTTGGATAGATTTTTGTGAAAGCTCACTCAAATGCACCAATCCATTGATATCTTGGAAAACTCTAACGAATACTCCATAAGGAACAAATCTGATAACTTCTCCTTCGATAAGATCACCAACTTTGTATGCTTTTGGTAATGCTGTCCATGGATCATCTTTAAGTTTTTTACTAGAAAGAGAAATCTTTCCATTTTCCAATCCGATAACTTTTACACTTATTTTATCTCCGATAGTTCAAAGTTTTTCAACATTGTTTACGTGTCCATACGTAATTTCTGAGATATGTACCAATCCTTCAACAGTTCCTCCAATAGTAACGAACAACCCGTATGAAGAAAGTCCACTAACCACTCAATCATAAACTTTACCAACCTCAAGATTTTTAAGAATATTTTCTCTTTCTTCTTTGAGTGCTTCTCTTTCTGACAATACAATTCTTTTTTCATCTTCATCAATATTGATGATTCTTACTTTAAGTTCTTTTCCAAGAAGTTCCAAGAGTTTTTCAAAAATAATTTCTTGATTTCCATCTTCTACTCTAGGATAATGAATAGGAGCCAATTGAGACAATGGAACGAATC
>CAZKEK010000073.1:0-5215 GCA_964551805.1 uncultured Candidatus Peribacteria bacterium | reverse complement strand
AATTCTCTTCTACTGTTTCTGCCTATTTTAGCCACCCATTTTCTTTAATTATGCCGAAAAAATCAAACAACCCACCCCCAAACATAATCTTTCAATCAAAGAAAAAAGAGGGACAACCGCCCTCCATTTTCATCAGAAATATTTTTTTATCCAAACACTAATTTTTTTACTTCATATACGCATTAAGATCAACGGTTTGATTAAGCGTATTTTTCCATGTATCTGCCGCACTAATAACAACAGGTCCAAGAGCATCTATCGTAAAGTTTGCGGTAGTTCCATTTTTATATTCATAAAGACTTACGCCATTTCTTGTGATTTTTCCTCGAAGAAGACCAGATGGTTCATCCAAAGGAAGCGTAACTGCATACGTACCATTTGCGTTTTTGGTCACACGAATTTGTGCTTCCAACACTTTTGGCGCAGCAGTGTCTTTGATAGCGGCAGCAGCACCCAAAGTAACTTGTATAGTTGTTCTATTGGAGAATCCAGCAAAATCAAAAGCAACAACATCAAGCGCATACGTTCAGTTTTTTATGGTAGCAGGAATCGTTACTTGTTTAGTGTCAGTTACTGTTTTGGTATCTCCTTGAGGATATTCAAACAAACCGATTTGTTGCTTATTTAAAAGCACCATAACTCTCCTAATATTCTTTGGACCACTCACGGAATAACTCAGAGAAAGTGGAGAACTAATAGAAGCATTTGCTGACGGAGAACTAAGATTTATTTTGATATTCGTATCAGGTTTTTCATCTCTTCACGGACACATCTGCGTAGGTGCGGCAACAAAAATATTATTGAATGTATAAACAACCTTTCCTGTAGTAATTCCTCAAACAGGAACACCACCAGACATAAAGGCAGTAGATTCTTTCCATCGTTGAGTAATCTCTGAAAGATCCATACCGTTTGGCATAAAGGTATTTGGCGTAATAAGATATCCATTTTTTATATCTCCTGGAGCTGTATACGGACTCACAAGCCCATTACACATACCATCGTATTGGAGTGGTGTAGCTCCAAGATCTTCAGCCAAACCTGGAGAGTTTTTGTATTTGAATGTACTTACAACAAAATCAGCAGGCGTAGCAGCACTAGCAGCTTTTCCTGAAACTTTGGAAATAGATACCGTAGAAATATCTACATCAGGAATATTTTCATTGGTAATATAATTGTTTTTGAGAAGCCAAGAAAATATTTTTTTGACGGGAGCAGCATGAATTGTTCATCAGAAAGCATTGGTATTCATAGGCGTTCCATCAGCGTTTCCAGCTCGGAAAAGCATAACTTTGCTTGGAGTATACGCTGCCAACCAACCGTCTCTCGCACGATTTCCTTTGTCGGTTTTGGCATTTGATGTTCCTGTTTTAAGTGCATATTTGAGTCCACTTACCGTAAATTTATTTTCCCAGCCTGGTATTCTATTTGCCGTATCTGAAAGAATCTTCCACACAAGAGAAATAATTCCTGGTTTAATAACTTCTGGTTGTAAATTTTGACCTGTTCTTTGGTAAAGGATAGATCCATCTCTTGAGGTAATTTCCAAAATAGGATTGATAACCGCAGGTGTTGGAGTTGTAAGATGAGCATAGGCATTAGCAAAATCAAGCATAGTGACTTCTGCAGCTCACAAGGCTAAAGTATATCCATATTCTACATTATCCATAATTCCACTCAAACCAAGACTCTTAAGAAATGGTTTTGCTACAGATTCACCACCAAGCGCGGTGATAACTTTTGCAGAAGGGATATTTCTACTATGTCCAAGCGCTTTTTTGAGCGGCAACATTCCTTCAAACTTATCATCAGCATTGTTTGGTTTATCTCATCCAATAGAAAAAGGAATATCATAAATAGGCGTATCAAGCGTCAAAGGAAGTTTTTCCAAAGCCAACGCATAAATAAATGGCTTGATAGAAGATCATGTTTGTCTTGGTCTTCTTACCATATCATTTTGTCACTGAATAGTGGTATTAAAATAATCTATAGAACCAACATACGCCAACACATCACCATTTTTGGTATCTATATAAATCATAGAACTATTGTTCGCACCATTGTTTTGGAGAACAGCACTATTTTCTACCATGGATTGTTCTGCTATTTCTTGTGTTTTTGCATCAAGCGTTGTTTTGACAACAAATCATCATTTGCTTAATGTTCCAGATCCATAAGTCTTTTCAAGTTCTTCGATTACCCACTGAACGAAATGAGGAGCTTTGATAGCAAAAACATTTTTGCGGAACACATAATCGATACCTTGAATAATAGCATCTTTAAGCTCTTGCTCAGTAATATATCCATCTTCATACATTCTATCCAAAGCCAAATCCTTTCTTCCATTGATATATTTTACATCAAGGGTTGTACCAGCAACATCCACCGTAAACGAACCAATACCACCAATAAATTTTACTACAGCATTATTGCTTTTTTTGTTAGACAAATTTGCAGCATTGAGTATTTGAGAAAATTTTTGCACAACAGCTTTTTGTACATCTCATGAAAATACTACAGGATTGTTGTAGCTATCTTTCACGGTAAATGAACCAACAACCAAATCTCTATTTTTGTAAGGATTATACAAAGAAGGTCATTTTGGTATAGATGCTAATATTGAGGCTTCCAATGGAGTAATATCTTTTGCAGATTTATCAAAATATGTTTTGGATGCAGCTTCCACTCAAAATGCATTGTTCCCAAAAGAAATATAATTGAGATACAATTCAAGCGTTCTCTTTTTCATTTCTGTACGCAAATCTGCCGCAGAAAGATTTGGTTGTTCTTTACGAATCATAGTTTCCAAAACCCCACCAAGTTTGCTGGTGAGCAAAATCTCTTTTATCTTTCTCGTAATTTTTCTATCCTTGGTCAAAAGAAGATTTCTTACCAACTGCTGAGATATAGTAGACGCTCATTGTACTCTAGAACCAGGATTGATAACTGCACTAATAGCAGCTCTTATCATACCAAAGGTATCCAATCCATTGTGTTCTCGATAACGCTGATCTTCAAGAGCAACAATAGCATTAATCATATGTGATGATATCCCAGAATACGGAACATATTCTCTATTTTCATCAAAAAGCTTATATAACGTTTCTCAGTTTCTATCTTGGATAATAGTTGCTTCGTTGAAAATCATACTATTGATTTTGCTTACGTCAGGCAAATCTATCAAAATATTCCTGGTAAACCAAATACCAAATACCAAAAGAAAGGAAAGAGATCAGACTATCAACCAAAATATGATTTTTTTTCTTTTGTTTGGCTGACTATGTGAGTATGTATGCGACGACACAGAAGGAGAATATGGTCTTCCTGTGAGACTAGGAGAATACAATCTTTTTTGATTAAAATAACTCATTAGATCTAATATAATAAAGAATAAAAAAAGGTCTATTCCACATCACAGTGAGAATAAACCCCTTATAAAAATATACTATGTATTTTCAATGGATAAATAAATATAGCTATACTAATTGGTAATGAATTAGCACAATTTTTTTTAATGTTTGTTAATATATGATTTCCATCACTGTTAGTTGTTAGTTATTCACTATTCACTAATTTCTACTCTCTATTTTCCATAAATATAACAACTAATCTTACTATTATCCGTATCTTCTCGACGTTCAGTTACCACAAATTTTGCTACATAGTTCATATCTCTAATAATCATTTTTCCATCATCTGGATAATAATTGATAACTTTTCCTACGTGTCCAGCACTTGATCTTACTTTGTTATACACAATCAATGCACCTACAGCAGGTTTTTTTCCAACCTTATATCCAGCCGCTTTTGCATTACCACACCACTCACGTGCATCACCACCAAACGGTCTATCTTGAGTGGTTTCATTGATATATGGAAATATATTTGGACTAATGATTGCAGCATACCACGTACAATATCATGCATAGAAACCATTTTTAATTTTCTTGGTATATGTCCACTTTGATATAATAGTACCTTTGGTATTTACTGCATCAGTCTCATCATCATCATCAGTAGAAACTAATGAAGCAGTCTTTTTGATTATCTTGCTTGGTGTCGTTTTTCCTGATTTGTTGATAGTAGGTCTATAGGTAATAGTAGACTTTGGAATAACTTCTGGTTGCGGCCTTTGAAGCAATCAAAGATCATAAGCTCTTTCTTTGGTTATATTGATAAAGATATCTTGCCCAGGAGTAAATAATTCTGTTTCATCTTGGACATAGTTGAGCGTCATCAAATCTTGAAGATTAAGATTATATTTGTTGGCAAAGACAACAACATTAGTTTTGTCTTGTATGGTATAGATAATACCATCTACTTGATTGGAAATTTTCAAAATCTGTCCAGCATCTAAACTATCTTTTTTAAGATTATTTTCTTTTTGAATACTAGAAACAGTAGTTCAGAAAACTCCTGCTATTTTTAGTAAAGTATCTCAGTTTTGGACAGTATATTGTATAATACCATTATTGTTGGCATCAACATCGACATTGATATTGTCCAGATTAATTTCGGGATCTACACCATCATCTCATTGAATGAAACTTGAGTCAATGGCTAATTGTTCTTCTCATTTATCAAACAAATCTGCATTTGCTATCACAAAGATAAAGAACACAATAAAACATAACGATAAAACAAACTTAAAGTAGTTTACACGATTAAATTTTATCATAGAAGGTAAGAATAATAAATGGCGGAGAGAGTGGGATTTGAACCCACGGTCCGGTTGCCCGAACGGCTGCTTTCAAGGCAGCTGCATTCAACCGCTCTGCCATCTCTCCACAGTTTTATAGAAACGATATTTTCTACACGATTGAATACGTACAGTAAAAGACATTAATTATTTGCTATTGATTTTCAAGACATAAATAAGTAGATAAAAAGAGAGGAAAAAAACTACTCTTTATCTGACTAAACATCCTATTAGCATCATGAACACGAGCTACCCTATCAAACGTATTCAAACCGGAACCAACAATCCAATCTTAAGAAATATATCTGAAGAAATTCTTGAAATAAATGATGATATAGTAGAATTTTGTGAAAAACTCCTGGTCGCTATGCGAAAAAACAAAGGAGTTGGTCTCGCAGCGCCGCAAGTTGGAGAAAACATCAGAATCATCGCCACCAGTCAACGAGAACAAAAAAAGACCAAAGATAAACTTCTTGGAGAAACCATAATGATCAATCCTATAATCACAGAAAAATC
>CAZKEK010000072.1:0-5257 GCA_964551805.1 uncultured Candidatus Peribacteria bacterium | reverse complement strand
CCCTACTTCTATTTTTGAATTATTCTGCATATACGATCTTAGTTGCTTGTAATAATCTCATTTAGTTAGTTTGGTAGATTTGAGTTCTACAGCAATAGTATCGTTAACTATTAAATCAACATATCATTTTCAAACTATTTCATCATCTATTTTATAGTCAACTTTTGTTTCTTCATGCACTATATATCACATTTTTTGTAGTTCATGTTTTAATCATTTTTTGTAAACTTTTTCAAGAAGGGCAGGTCATAGTTGATTGTGTGCTTTCATTGCTGCTCAAATAATATCAAAAGTTATATTATCATCTGTTCATATATTACTTATATCATCTGAAATCATCTGTTCTTTATCATCTGAAATTATGACTTCACCTTCAGGGAAGTCAGCCAACCTATTAAATAGAAATCCATCTCGATATGCTCTATGGGGTATTACATTCACCAAATTTGCTACGTTTTTATCTATTTTTTTTCCTGCAATAATTGCATCACGAACATGTTTATATGCTTTTACTACAGCTCAAACATAAAATGCTGATTTGCTTCTTCCTTCAATTTTTATGGCATCGACATACGGAATAATTTCCGCCAATTTATCTATTGTACACAAATCTTTTGACGAGAGAATATGACTTCATGCTTCATCTCCTTCGAGCTGAAATAATTTTCCTGGTCTGCGTTCTTCTTCCAATCGGACTTTATATTTAAATCTGCAGGCATGCGAACATTCACCCTTATTTCCCGGTCTTCCACTCATATAATCGCCGAGCAAACAACGTCCAGAATAACTCATACACATAGCTCCATGGACAAAAACCTCAATCTCCATTTCTGGCACTTTTTCACGGATTTCCTTGATTTCTTCGAGCGATAATTCTCTCGCGAACACTATCCTTTTCACGCCCATATCTTTCCAAAATTTAACTGCAGCTCGATTCATCGTAGAACTTTGTGTACTCAAATGCAGGGGAGTATCTGGCATATATTTCCTAATAATATGGAATGTTCCTGGATCAGAAAAAATAATGGCATCTGCTCCTACATTGGCGATTTGCTCTACCGTCTTTTCGAAGATTTTGATATCCGCGTTTCTTGGAAAAATATTCATCGTCAACAACGCTTTGCTTCCATTGGCATGCAGATCATCTACGGTTTTTTTGAGATCATCAAAATTATAAATCTTGTTTTGTCTCATTCTCAGTGAGGTAAACGGTACTCCTACATAGACTTCTTCAGCACCATATCTACTCGCTATCATAGCTTTTTCGTATGATCACCCGGGTGCAACTATCGTTGGTTTTGTCATAAATACAACTAAGCAAAAAAATAAATTTATCCTTATGTAGGGTATACGTAAATGCTCTTTTTTTTCAATTCGAAAAAAAAACTAGCAAATATATTTATCTGCCAGTTATTTAATCAAAAATAATTTTGGTAATTGCTTTTGCGGTATGGAATATAACATCACCTACCAATAAAAAAGTTATGACTAAAGCACAAACCATTTGAGTCATATCAGTAAATTTTACTTCAAATACTCCAAATATAAAAAATGTTAGTACTATAAGTATAACTACGAATATGCATAAGGGAAGTATTCTCTTTATAACAAAGCTCCGCCATCTGACATATTTTCTTTTATGTTTTGTTTTCATAGAAATATTTTTTATTTGTTTTACAATATATACTGTACGATTTCCCTAAAAAACTTCAAGACTAATTGCCTATTCATCTGAATAGTTGACGAATAGTTGCTGCCTTACCAAGTTCTAATCACGCCCCTTTACGTCATTCCCGCTTTCCGTCTCTCACGTCATTCCGGCTTTCAGTCTCTCACGTCATTCCCGCGAAAGCGGGAATCCATCTTGCTAAATAGCCAATTGGATTCTCGATCTATCCGCTAAAGCGGATTAAACGTCGGGAATGACGTACGGTTGTTTTTTAAATTATTTATTTGTTTCTAAATAGTTTCCATCGTTGTTAATTGTTAGTTGTTAATTGTTAATTGTTAATTGTTAATTGTTAATTGTTAATTGTTAGTTGTTAGTTGTTAATTGTTAGTTGTTAATTGTTAGTTGTTCACTATTCCAAGTCTTCCACTTCTTTCATCTCTGTATGGATATGATATACTTTACTGACAAAAAGCAATTTAAAACACAAAAAAGCGATACCGGTCATTACCCAAAATACGATTCTAACGAACCCATACAAAATCAAAAACATCAAAATAATCACTGAGGTTTGAAATCCAGAGGTAGCATAAATTTTGTTGAGCTCTCACAAAACATAATCACAAATTCATCTATTGATACTTGTATTATCTTGTATAGCTTGATCAATAAGTGTTTTTTTATAGTCGTTGATAGTCGTCAATAAAGTCGGTGTTTTGGAATCGTTCTTGATAGTAATGCTTTTCCCGACCGTGACCAGATCTTGTATTTTTGAATTGAAAAATCATTCCGTATTGGCTTTCAAAATCTTTGCTTCTTCCATTCCAACTTTAAACGGTTTAGCCACAAAATCTATAACGCTGTTGGATGCGCTGGAAAGATTTTCGCACGTGAAAGGAAATTTATCATAATACCCAAGCACAAATAAACTATATCCTATCGTGATAAATACGGTAAAAATATATCCTCCAACATTAAAATATCCCCAAGAACTAAATCTGATTTTATTACGCGATTCGTCTTGCAAACTATAGGCGAGGAAGACAATTCACGCATTGATTACTACGAGAGAAATTACCAATAAAAAATGAGAATATCCGACAAAAAATCATTCAATAGCACTTATCACTACTGCACCAACAATCAAATATTTTATAGGTACGATACGGATTTCCAAATAGAAAAAATGGAAAAAAAGAAAAAACAGCATAACAAAAATCATAGATTTGAGGACAAAAAATTCCACAAACAAAGTCGAAAACAAAAGAAGATACGTAAGTGCACTCAGTATCCCAAATGTCCAAAATTTTCGTCAGTACATGTTTTTTTCTATCATGGAAATAATAAAGTAAGTAAGAATGGTAATTTCCAACATATTATCCAAAACGCAAGAATCATTGCGGGAAAAAAGGGAATGATAGGCAATGTTCAATGTTCAATGTTCAATTTTCAAGTCAAAATATAGTGTAATCATGCTCGAATTATTCCAATAATACTACTCAATAAGGTAAATAAAATCAAGACATTTACTATCAGTATCCACGAAAACGAAAGTCCATGAAACGTCAGAATTATCGGAAACAATGCTCATATACTTACCGCCAAAAAAACATCTCCCTGTCCAAATCATTCTTCATGTCTATCAAATCTCATGCGTACATATCGCTTCGCAAAAAAATAGATCAACAAAAATGTTCCTCCAAAAATAACCGTACTGATCAATGCATTTCCATCATTTCCTCCAGATACAAGGATATTCGCCAAAATTCACAACGTCATCAACGCTATCCATGCTATCATATGTAGCTCATAGTTCTGCAAATCGTAGACCAAAAGAATAACCAAAAGCCAATTCGTCAAAAGTCAGAAAACCAATGTTTTGGTTCAGAAATCATGAATGAGAAAATAGGTAGCTACAAAAATTACCGCAGTCAAAATTTCCAAAACGGGATATATCCGAGGGATTTTTTTCTTACAATATTCGCATTTCCCTCATTGGACAGCATAGCTTACCACGGGAATTAAATTTCTCGCTTTCAATGTATGTTTACACTCAGGACATTCAGAACGTCAAAAAAAGAATCCACGAAGCTTCGCTTTTGTTATTCCATCAGCAAATCTTGTCATCACGACAGAGCCGAGCGATCAAAAAATAAGTCAGAGAAAAAATATAATGAGTATTCGCATAGAGAGATTTGGAGTATAAATAACAAAAAATATATTATTGTTGCATATTTTCAATCTGTCCTATAAAATATACGAGTTGTTCAGGATTTGGTACAGCATAGAGTGTTATTTTTTGTTTATCCATTTGCGCGATTATTTCTATATCTCCATATTGCAACATATTACCTCGAAATTTTTTGTGGATATGTATTGCTCTAATTCCATCTAATTTAAACCTCTCTTCTTTTTTTGTCAAAATTCCCGTCTTGTGGAGGATATAATCTTCCTCTATTTTATAATAAACACTATATCGACTAATAATGAGATACATAGTAATTAGTAATTGTAGCACAATAAAGAGAAGTAAGAAAAAGGTATCATACGTAATAGAGCCAACAGCATTTCAATTATTAAATGCTTCTGAACTATCTGCAATGATAGAGAGTGTAGCATAGATAATATTAAATATCACACTGACCCAAACTATTCTAAATATAAGTTGGATAGGGGTTTCTCTAACGATATTATCTATTGGTTTGTTTGCTTGATTCATTATGGTAGAAAAAACAATAAAAAATATTATCTAGAGTGTATGTATTCTAAAATTTTTTGCAATGAAATTAATTTTCACCCGGGTGCCTACCTTTTACACCTTGAAATTTCACGTCAACTGAGTATATACAAATCACCTAATTTTACCGTTATTTGAAATTAAAAAATGGCAAACAAGTACAATTATCAAGAATCAGAAGCCAAATGGCAAAAACATCGAGAAGAAAAACAGATTTTTATGTTTTCCAAAGATGAAAAAAAACCTATCTACTCTATAGATACGCCACCACCAACCGTTTCAGGTAAAATCCATATTGGACATATTTTTTCGTATACCCAAGCCGAAATTATCGCAAGATTCAAAAGAATGTCTGGCTACAATGTCTTTTATCCTATGGGATATGATAATAATGGAATCCCAACAGAGCAACTCGTTGAAAAAGAATTAGGCATCAATATCAAAGACGTGGAGCGCAAAGACTTTATCGCAACATGTTTAGACGTTGTAGACAAATATAAAGTAATATATTCTGATCTTCGAAAATCATTGGGACTTTCTATCGATTGGAAGAGAACCTATACCACGATTTCTCCCGAAGTTCAACAAATAGCCCAATCTACCTTCGTAAAATTATATCGTGAAGGACACGTTGTTTTCAAAGAATTCCCTGCGTTGCGATGTACCAAAATGCAAACTACGGTAGCACAAGCGGAGACGGAAGAACAAGAATTCAATGAATTTTTCAATTACTTGAATTTCACATTAGATTGTGGAGGGAAACTTGTTATAGCTACAACCAGACCAGAATTGCTTCCTGCGTGCCGTGCTGTTTTTGTGCATCCTGATGATGAGAGATTTGCAAAATATGT
>CAZKEK010000071.1:0-5293 GCA_964551805.1 uncultured Candidatus Peribacteria bacterium | reverse complement strand
TTTTTTGTACGGCTATGCAAGAAGGAGAGTTATTGTCAGATCAACCACTAGGAGAAAAATTAATCAAAAAATGAAGCTGGTTATATTTTTTTATGTTCATTACTGCGCCAGTAGCGTATTTTGTCCGTGTGATTATATCAAATAAACTTGGTGTCGACGATGTCTGACTTTTTTATAGTGTATTATGACTTATCTGACTCTTATGAATTTACCATGATTTATGACTTACTGAATCTCTTCAATACTTCCTTCTGGTTTTAGTCTTTTGATTTTTTCTTCTCGTGTTTGTTTGTGTTGGAGTAATGTATTCTCTGATTCTTCTGGATCGAGTGTTGCTTCTCCGGTTACAATACGAACAACTTTTCCATCAATAAAGACCATTCATTTTGATGTACTTATGTATGTTTCGTTACCTACTTTGATATAGTCTTTCATAGGCCAAAATTTGATAATACCAGGTTTTATGGAACTTACCATTGGTGGATGTCCATCCATAACTTTGAGACTGCCTGTCTCTGTAGGAATAGATATCTTTTCTATTTCTCCTTGATAAATTACATTGGCTGGTGTTGAAATTTTCAACTTCATAGATTTTTGTTATAGTATAAAGCTACACTATTATTGTATGCGCTCTTGCCAAGAAAACAAAATTTCTGGCTTCAAAACAATATTTTTACTTGACACTTTTTTATTTTAACTAATAATTAACAGTGAACAACTAACAACGAAGGAATTTTTTATATATAATCAATAATTGTTAGATGTTAGTTATTACTTGTTAACTATTTTCTTTGTTGAGTGATCTTCTAATAAATGCAGGAGTTTCTAGGTCTTCTGCTGGATTTTTCTCTTCTACATCAGCTTCTGGTTTGATATCTTTTTTGATTCCTCTCATAATAAAGTTTTCTGATTCTCTTCTCATTGGGATTGTTGGTCTTCCAAGAATATCTCTTTTTGGTTGTTTAAGAATATCTTCTTTGCTTTGTTCTTCAAATCCTGTAGCTATGATTGTTACTTTTACTTCGTCTTCCATGCTTTCATCGAGTGTCATTCCCCAGAAGAAGTTTACATCTGGATCAATAATTTCTTCAACGATAGCTGCAGCTTCTCTTACTTCAGCTGGTGTCAAATCATGTCCACCAGAAACAGCAAAAATAATATTTTTAGCTCCATCTAAATTTTCTTCTAACAATGGATTTTCGATAGCTTTTCTTGTAGCTTCCACTGCTCTCTTTTCTCCTGCTCCATATCCAATACCAAGCAATGCGTTTCCTGAGTTGGTCATAACTGCTTTTACATCAGCGAAATCGATATTGATGTCTCCTGGTTTGATGATAAGTTCAGATATTCCTTGTACTCCCAAGAATAATATTTTATCAATCAACATAAATGCTTGTTTGAATGTGGTTTTTTTGTCTGCTACATTGTATATTTTGTCGTTTGGAATAACGATAAGCGTGTCTACAGCTTCTTTGATTTTTTTGAGTCCTTCTTCTGCGTTCATACTTCTTCTATTTCACTCAAAACTGAATGGTTTTGTAACGATACCAACCGTCAAGATTCCCATTCCTTTTGCAATATTAGCGATAACAGGAGCTGCTCCTGTACCAGTTCCTCCTCACATACCGCAGGTAATGAATACCATATCAGTATCTTGTAACATAGCTTTTATTTCTGCTTCACTTTCTTCTGCAGCTTTTCTTCCTATTTCAGGATTTGCTCCAGCTCCGAGTCCTTTGGTAAGGTTAAGTCAGATATTTACTCTGTTGTCTGCTAAGTTGGTTGCAAGATCTTGTGCATCAGTATTGATTGCAACAAATCCTACTCCTTCTAATCCTTCTGTGATCATTCTGTTGAGCGCTTTGTTTCCACAACCACCCACACCAAGTACTTTTATTTTTGCTCCGGGAATAAATTCTGGATTGATTTCATTAATTACCATTTTACAATAATTTAAAAATTAAAATTATTTAATTAGAGATGAGAGATGAAGGAATTAATTTAATGATAGATTTTAGATTTTAAATGATAAATAAAAGACTTTGTTAGGTTATAGACTATAGTGAATTACAATAGTTCATTTTAGTAATTCCATAATTTATCATTTATCATTTCTAATTTATCATATATCATTGTTTTTAAAAGAGGTCTTTGAAGAATGTTCCTATTTTTCCTACGAAGTCGAGGTTGAATTTTAGACCAGATCCTCTTCTTCCTTCTGTATATTTGTTTGACCAAACATAGGTCCCTAAAATATTGATAAATTGGATATTTGATGAAATGTCTCCGAGGTTGAGAATGTTGTCTTTTCCGTAGAATGTAGCCAATTTGAATACGTCTTTGGAAAGAAGGTCTAGATTTGGCATTCTTGCTCATCCTCCGATCAAGAGCACTCCTCCAGCCAGTCTTCCATCTCTTTCTATATCTTTGAGGTGATTGTTGATTTTCATAAAGATTTCTTCGTATCTTGCGTTGATAATATCTGAAAGGAATAAACTATCTATTGTACTATCATCACTTACTCTTTCTTTTTGAACTATAGCAGATCCATGAGTTCTTTTGATTTCTTCTGCTTCTTTGATGTCTACTTGCATACCGATAGAAATATCTTTGGTGACATCTTCGCTTCCCATAGGAAGTGTTCCGTATCCCAATGGATATCCATCTTCGTAGATAACATAACTTGTTTGATTCTTACCAATATCAATAAGAATAGTTCATAAGTCTTTATGATCATAATCCAAAGCAACTTCACTCGCTGCAAGGATGTTTGGTACTATATCAACGATATTTAATCCAACTTTGTTGAATGCATCAATAACTCCATTATAAATATTTTTCGGAATCATAAACACGTCAGCAATAAGTTCGAGTTTTTTTCCTTTCATCCCGATTGGATCCTTTTCTCTTTTGTTTTCGTCGATAAGGAAATGTACCGGTACGATTTTTATGGTTTCAAAATTGCTTTTGTTTGATATCTCAGCAATAACTCTAGAAAGATGATCAACGTCTTCTGGTATAATTTCTTCGGTCATGATTCTTTTTTGTTCTATTACTCTATTAACGATCATTTCTGGGTGAGAAATTCCAACCAATACTTCTTCTATAAAATCTCCTCCAAGTTTTTTGATGAACGATTCTGTAATTTTATTGATAGTGTTTACAAAACCTTCTGAATCGAGAATTTTTCATTTGCGCATTCCTTGAGTTGGTTCCATTTGTTTTGCTAGGATAATTTCTTTTCCATCGTCATTAGCAAAGACCACTCATTTAATGACATCATTTCCGATATCGAAGACTGCCTTGATGTCTTTCATATTCGTTTGTCTGTTATATAAATAAAGAAAATTGTTTTTTGTGTATCATTGGTGTAGTAATACTTGCATAAAAAACAAACCGATTTAAATCTATTATGATATACGATGGTTATCAGTTCTATTTGTAGTAAAAATGCTCTTGCTAGTGTATGGTTATCAGCTTAAATATTAGGTTGTATCTACAGTAATAGAAATTTATAAAACAGAATATTCTTAAATTCTCCGGTGTTTCCGCACCACCCCTCCTTTAAAAAATGAGGACATAAAAAAACCTCTATCGTTGTGGTAGAGGTCTTATTTTTAGTTATATTTTTTTATTTATTCATTCTTTTCTTGTACATCATATAGAGTAGGTGTATTTTTTTCCTTATATCCATATGAAATTTTAAGATATTATTGTTTGCTATAATCCCCCATCATCTTTCTCATAGCTGTTTTGTCTTGTAGATAACAATAGGTAATCGGACTAGTTTTATTAGGAATTCTGCACCTTTTCCTACGAGTCCTCCACAAATATATTCTGTAAATTTTTTATATTTTGTTTTCCCTTCTTGTGGAGTAATTCATATGTTGATACAATGACTTCCTGGGAAGTTTGGTAAAACACTATCTAACCATTTATTGTGTGTATAAATATTTTCTGGTGTCTCTTGATATAACGGTACAAGATGTGCTAACCAATAGATAAAATAGATATCGTTTTGTGGTAACATAATACTGTATAAATTTTGGTGGGTTTTGGTTACATAAAAGCTTAGACAAAATTTTTTCTTTTTCCCTCGTATGCCTCCTCTCTTGAGACCAAACATAAAAAATAAAAGAACGCTCCAAAATCTCGCACGCCAAAGCGCTCCAGGTTTCGTTACTATAAATATATCTATATCAGAATCTTGATGTAATGCATTAAAGGTAATCGAATTGCAGAGGTAGATAGACTGAATAAAGGGTACTGACCTATATAATCGGCTGAATTTTTTTATATATTGCAAAAAATCGTCAATATAGGGGTTTTTTTTGTCCCAGCTGTACTTTTCCCCACTCAGCTGAAATTCTTGTGCTCTGAGAACATCTTCTTGTTTCTTCCATCATTTTTTTTGAAAAAGAAAATAGCTAGAATGATGTGGAACCTCATAATTCATAATTTTATAGAAAATCAGATGTTGTTGATCGTCTAAGGTATTTGTGAGTGAAAAGTCGTAATTTTGTGGCATATACTATATAGTAGTGTAAAGTAATGATAGTATAGAGAATAGAGTGGAAAAATCCATTTATATTTTTTTGTTAGGTAGTGGTTTTTCTTGATTGTTTTCTAGAAAATTTTTATCAGAAATTATACTTCTTCCCAATTCTTTTTCTGTCTCTTTGCGAGCATTCCCCGCTACTTTACCACCTCTGTTTGCTACTTTTTTACTTTGTTTTATATTTTTTGGCTTTTCTTTGGATGAAATTTCTGTTGTCACTTTTTCCCCAAGCATAGTAAAGATAAGTTCTAGATCGGTCATATGATCTCTGAGATTTACTTTGGATTCTTTTGGAAGTTGTTTTAGCTTTTTGTATTCACTTGGAGTTATTCCAAACGTTGCTTTACTGATCTCTGCTGTAAGAATCGCATAATCTCTTTTTTCGATAATACCTCTTTGCTTTCGTTCATCAGTCAGATTCTGACGGATAGCAATTCCACGAAGTCTTTTGTCGATCCAATCTTGTGGATATCCCTTTTGTTCATAAAGCTGTTTCATTCTTTCTTGAGCTAGTTCTGGATTTTCTATTTCTTCGATTCTTTCATATCATACTTTAGCAAGCCATCTTTTGAATGGTTCAGCTTTGGGTGATGGAATGGATTGGATAAGACGTAAAATATCTTCGGTGTTTGCACAATCAGTTTCTCTCATTTTGCCATCTGGAGCTTGTAATTTCAACTGTAGACAAATTGTCGACGGTTCAAATCAATCTTCTTCTTTGATCCGAATTTTCAT
>CAZKEK010000070.1:0-5306 GCA_964551805.1 uncultured Candidatus Peribacteria bacterium | reverse complement strand
ATCATCATCCGAAGCAGATGAAATACGTATTGGAAAAATTATTTGTGAAGATAAACCAATAGCAACACAAACCACAACACATAGTTTTCTTATCAACGAAATAAGCTACAAACTCATAGCAGCACATTTAATTATTGCAGGCAAAAACATTGAAGAAACAAATTACCAATCAGAAACACTCGCTACCATAAAAACATTAGAAGAACTTACCAAAACGGACATTATTGCATTATTAGATATATCAACAGACAAAACACAAGCATTGAATACATATCTAATCAATTGTGAACAAGCACTCCAGAAATGATGAGCTATTTCTACGTATATACAACAAGAAGTTCAGATACTCAAATGAGATATGGAAAGTTGTCTAAAAGACAAAAATATAAGCAATCAAGCATATTTTGATGCGATAGATAGCTATGACAAAGCAACAATGGAACAATCTATACAAGATGCAATTACGTATGAAAACTGTGCAACAGAGAATAGAATCCAATACAACGCAAAAACAGGAGTAGCAAGAAAATTAGTATTTTATCTATGATTACTCCAAAAAAAATATGATGTACTTTTTGCTAAACAAAGCATAGTTACAGAAAACTTTAAAGTCTTTAGAGACAATATCGTACCAGACCTCAATGAAATCGATACGCTGCTCAAACAATATACTTTTTAAATGCAATTGAACTTTATTCCCAAATATATACACTCCTAACTAGGAATATTATCCCAAATAGCGTTGTATATATGGAGAAAAAAAATATCGACAAAAAACGATACTATGTTGTATGGATCATAGCATGAATATGATGTATTTTTTCCTGTAGAGCACTTATACAAATAGCGTATCAATCACAAGCAAACAACCTACCAGAAATACAAAAAGCAATAGAAGCGAACACAGCATTCACCAAACAAGAATATGAAAAAGCACTAGAACTGATAAGTGGAACCAAAGATGAAGATTATTATAACCGCGGAACAATTCAAACAGTATTAGCATACAAATATGGAGTACAAAATAGCGTATCCTGATTAGAGCTAGCACAAACATATATAAACGAAGCTCAGCAAAGTTTTGAGCTAGCAAAGAAACTTTCATCACAAAAAAACATACTACAAGCAATCCACAACAACCAACAAACAGTCGGCACCGTATCTACCGTTATTGACATAAAAACATGCTATAGTATTGGCCAAGGAATACTTACCAATATGACAAACGTTATTGATACATTACAATCGATAAAATCAACTCTAGACACAGAAATCCAAACCATCAACAGCCACAAAAAAAATCTGGAAACTATATGTTATCAGAAGCTACAAACCATAGCAGATATAAGCAAACAACAAATAGATATGCTTGACGATCAAATGCAACAAAATAGAAAAAAACATACATCTGATTTCTCCGACAAAAAAGAAAATCCCTTACTTTGCATACAATCACCTTACGACAATACCATTCCTT
The DNA here is from genome assembly GCA_964551805.1 of uncultured Candidatus Peribacteria bacterium. Lineage (GTDB taxonomy): Bacteria > Patescibacteriota > Gracilibacteria > Absconditabacterales > Absconditicoccaceae > CAJBLF01. Next base: position 3,829 of record CAZKEK010000070.1, on the reverse strand, counting down.
TCATCGAAAAAGGAAAAAAATGATTAGAATCATACCAACAGCAACACCAATCCACCATAGAAGCCCTCCAAAGCCAGAATAAAACAGCTATACAGGAACTATGCAACCAAGCAAAAAACGATTCACAAATACAAGAAAAATTAGATACCGATATACAAGAAATGATACAAAAAACAGAAAAAAACCAAAAAGAACCAACCACCGTTCCATGACAGACAACGGAATACAAAAACTTTTTATGAGAAGATGAAAAAAAAATATTACAAGAAATAAAAGCTACTAACGAATCATGGATAAACAATATCATGAACATAAAAGGGAAGTGACACTATCTACCACAAAGATACATCAACGACATGTTCAATCAATTCTATGGCAACTCAGGCGACTTTATAGACCTACACAAATAACAACCTTTTAACCTTCCAACCTTTCAACCTTCCAACTTTTCAACCTTTTAACCTTTCAACCTTCCAACCCTATGCTAAAGATAGATAACCTCACCGTCCAAGTAGAAGAAAAAACAATCTTAGATACCGTATCTATGAATTTTGAATTAGGCAAAAATTATTGCGTAATTGGCAAAAATGGATCAGGAAAATCATCACTTGCTATGACCATTATGGGGCACCCGAAATATATAATTAAGAATTGAGAATTACGAATTACGAATTCAACAATTTGAAACCTGCAACCTGTAACCTGTAACCTTCTTCCTTTGTCTGCACACGAAAGAGCAAAACTAGGAATTTTCGTAGCTTTCCAACACATTCCAGAGATAAAAGGAATTAAGCTGTTTGAATTTCTCCGTTCGATATACGACGCAAAAAACAGCACTACAACGTCTTTTCTCGCATTCAAAAAAATAATAGAACCATTGATACAAGAACTCAACATTGACAGAGATTTTCTTCGAAGAGATCTTAATGTGTGATTTAGTGGAGGAGAAAGAAGAAAAATAGAAATCCTTCAGCTCAAACTCTTACAACCAAAATATATTTTCCTAGATGAAATAGATAGCTGACTCGACGTCGACGCATTCAAATCCGTAGTAAAAATGATTAGCGAACTCAACAATTCAGAAAATAGTTTTATTATCATTACACATATTTTTGATATCATCAAGCATGTCCCTATAGATAAAGTATATGTCTTAGAACATGGCAAAATAATCCAAGAATGAGATAAAAACATTATTGAAAAAATTAAAAAAGAAGGTTTTATTAAATAATAATTTATAATGGGAAAAGAAAATATAGTTGAATCATCATGATGTATTGTCGTCGACAAAGAGGACAAAACAGTAGTTTTGACATACAAAATGAGTGAAAAACAAACAAAAAAATTATTAACCATACTAAGCAGAGAAGATATGTTAGCCACAAAAAATCTCTGTTTCACCAAAGGTAAAATAGAAAATGGCATAAATGAAGAAGAAACAGCAAAGAAAGAAACAGAAGAAGAAGCATGAATTTTGACCGATGAAATAATAATACAAAAAAAAATATGATCATTTAGCAAGAAAAAAACCTATGGCAAAAAAATAATTCACATGTATACGGCTACTACAAAAAACGAATATAATGACGAAAACCTACACCCATCTGATCCAAGACACAGAGCAATAAAAGTAAACATAGACCAAGTAGCAGAACTCTTAGGTAAACAAGAAGAAAAAGACTTTCGAAAATCTGAATCCGTACAAAATGCCATCCAAGAATTACTACAATAACAAATAATCCCCACCTACGACAGACAGATTGAACCTTTCAACCTTTTAACTTTCCAACTTTTTAACTTTTCAACCTTTTAACCTTTCAACCTTCCAACTTTTCAACTTTCCAACTTTTCAACCTTTTAACTTTCCAACTTTTCAACCTTTTAACCTTTTAACCTTTCAACCTTTTAACTTTTCAACTTTCCAACCTTTTAACCTTTCAACACAGTATATGTCTTTGAAATCAACACTTGAAAAGTCAGATAACATACAATACGAGCTTTACCTCAAAGGACTCACCGAAGATACGGTTAGAAAAATTTCTCTTGAACAAAAAGAACCAGAATGGATGTTACATCATCGTCTGAAATCTTTAGAAATCTTCAAAAAATATATAAAATGAAAAGTAAATCATCAGAAATCATCAGAAAAAATCATCAGAAATCCTTGATTCCCAACACGAGGACCAGACTTATCCAAGCTCAACCTTGACGACATTGTCTACTATGCCAAACCACATCAAGACCACACATGATACGCCAACGACCGAAACAATGTACCAAGCGAGATCAAAGAAAAATTTAAAAGATTGGGGATTCCTGAAGCCGAGCAAAAATATCTCGCCGGAGCAGGTGGACAATATGACTCACTCAATATCTATCATCAGATAAAAGAACAACGAGCAGAAAAGTGAATCATTTTCGAAGATATGCCACAAGCTGTACTAAAATATCCAGAATTAGTCAAAAAACATTTTATGAAGTTAGTCCCAGCAACAGACCATATATTTGCAGCATTACACGGAGCTGTACGAAGTTGATGAACGTTTATTTATGTACCCAAATGAGTCAAACTTACCGACCCACTTCAAGCATATTTTCGTATGAACACCTATGCAGGTGGACAATTTGAACATACCATGATTATTATAGAAGATGATGCTGAATGAAGTTATATCGAATGATGTTCAGCTCCAAAATTTGATAAAGCATCATTACACGCAGGATTAGTAGAAATATTCGTTGGTAAACACGCAAAAATGAAATATTCATCTGTAGAAAATCGATCAACAAACACCTACAACCTCAATACCAAAAGAGCTAAAATAGAGGAGCATGGCTATATGGAGCGAGTAAATGGAAACTTATGATCTTGTACAACAATGCTCTATCCCTGTTCAATATTACAAGGAGATTATAGCAAAACAGATATGCTAGGAATAGCAGTAGCAGGGCAGTGACAGCACCAAGACACCTGATCCAAAGCGATACATATAGGAAAATATACATCATCAAATATCATAGCAAAATCTATTTCCAAACAAGGAGGAATAAATACCTATCGTTGAATAGTTGTTATGTGAGCAGGAGCAGAATATGCGACCAACAATACTCAATGTGATGCACTACTTTTTGACGACAACTCTGTGTCCAATACCATTCCAAAAATCACCTCAGACAATGACACAGCAATTGTAGCTCATGAGGCAAGTGCAGGAAAAATAAATGAATCTGAACTTTTCTACCTTATGTCTCGCTGACTTTCCAAGGACAAAGCGACCACGATGATTGTCAACGGATTCTTTTCTGCTGTAGTAAAAAAACTTCCTATGGAATATGCAGGAGAATTGAATAAATTAGTCGAATTAGAGATGGAAGGAAGTATTGGATAATTCGCACAGCATTTTATCATTTTATCTATTTTAATGCGAAAAAAACCACTTGCTAAATTTGTCGACAAAGAAAACTTAAAAATAAAAAAAATGAACAAACTTGTAGCAGACGCTATAACCAACAACAAAAACATCACACAAACCTTAGTAGAAAATAACAGTAACCTTACCATAGGGCAAAAAATGGCAGATGCAGTAGCTTCTTTTGGATGAAGTCGAACATTTATTATATTATTCTGAATAGCTATGCTATTTTGGATACTATTAAATATAGTATTCCTCGCCAACAAATGATTTGATCCCTATCCATTTATATTACTCAATCTTGTTTTGTCATGTTTAGCGGCAATTCAAGCTCCTATCATTATGATGAGCCAAAATAGAAAAGAAGAAATAGATCGTAAAAGAGCAGAAAACGACTATATTATCAATCTCAAAGC
>CAZKEK010000069.1:0-5319 GCA_964551805.1 uncultured Candidatus Peribacteria bacterium | reverse complement strand
CCGCGTGATAAATTTGTCGTAATAACTGGCTTGTCCGGTTCTGGTAAATCATCACTCGCCTTCCATACCATCTATAAGGAAGGACAATTTAGATATATAGAATCTTTGAGTTCGTATTTGAGACAGTTTTTTAATCTCGGAGAGAGACCAGAAATTGAGAGCTGTAGTGGTCTCTCGCCTGCGATAGCGATCGAGCAAAACAAAAAAGCGGGAAATTCAAGAAGCTCGGTAGGAACCCTTACAGAGATTGATGATTATCTCAGATTGCTCTATGCGAAACTCGGTGATAGCTATTGTTACAAATGTGGAAAAGAGATCAAACCGCAGACCATTGAACAGATCATGAAAGAAATCCAAACCCATCATATGGGTCAGAAAATATATCTTCTCCAAGAATCAGGTCGTTTTGAAAAAAAAGAAGACCTCACGGACTTCGTCAAAAAAAATAGAAATAAGGTAGAAAAAGGGAAATGATTTACCCGTTACCTCCTAGTTTCTGATAATGCTGCACTTGAACCGATCGAATATTTCTATCTCGAGACGCCTAACGTTCCTGCTGAATATTTTCCGCTCAACACCTTTGGTATCTACGACCGTGTGACCGTAGAAGATCAGAAACTTTCTAGACTTAAAGAAGACATTATCAAGATTTTGGGAGAGTTCAAAAAATTTGGGATCTATACTACTGAAGCTGCGAAGCCCAAAACTAAAAGCAAAAAAGCACAAGAAACCGAACTTAGCTGAGCTATCGAATGGTTTACCGACAAAATGTATTGTCCTGACTGTAATATCACCTACCCTGAATTTAGTCCTCAGTCATTTTCACCAAATAGACAAGAATGAGCATGTGTTACCTGTCACGGTATCGGTGAGATCTTACAGATTGATTTTGATAAGATGCTTGACCCAACAAGCCCATATATGAAAGCTATTTTGCCACGAAGAGACTCTAATCTCGGACAGTCATTACTTTTGAAATTAGCACAAAAATACAGTATCGACCCTGACAAATTATGGAAAGATTTGCCGGAATGGTTCCAACATGTCATCTTATTTGGAGACGATGAGTTGATTAGGGTAAACTATGGAGGGAAATACGTAAGTATGCATTATAAAGGGATCGAAGAGATCATCAAAGACCAATACACAAAAGGACTTTTGACCGTAGATTTCCAGGCGATGCTCGATATGAGAGCCTGTCCTGATTGTAACGGAGCCAAACTCAAGAAAGAGAGTCTGCATGTATTTTTGAGTATTAAAACTACAACAAAAGATGGCATAGATACTACAAAATACAATATTTCTGATCTCCAAAAGATGCCGCTCAACGACTTAATTATCTTTATTGATAATTATAGAGAACATACTATAAAAGACCAGACTTTGACGCAAAGAATTATGAATCCACTACAAGATAGAGCCAAAACTATCCAAGATTTGGGGCTCGGATATTTGAGTTTAAGTAGAGGTATCGATACGCTTTCTGGTGGAGAGATCCAGAGACTAAGACTCGCAAAACAACTAGGAAACAAACTGACAGGGATCATTTATGTGCTTGATGAACCGACGATCGGACTCGATGACAAAGAGATTGTCAGAGCGATCAACGCTATCAAAAAACTTAGAGAGATGGGAAACACTATCATCGTTGTTGAACATAACGAAGCATTTATCAAAGCATCTGACCGAGTCGTGGAGATCTGACCAGGGGCGGGTGATTTTGGTGGTAACCTGATGTTTAATGGGACTTATGAAGACTTTTTGAAGTCTGATACCCTCACCGCACAATATATTCTCGGGAAGAAAAAAGTATCAATCGATTTCGAACATAGCCCAAGTAATAACCTTATCAAGATCAAAAAAGCATCTAAACACAACCTCCAAAACATCGATATAAATATCAGACTTGGTGCATTCACCATCATCACTGGACCATCAGGAGCAGGAAAAACCACCTTAATGTATACAACTTTATTCAAATTTTTGAACGAAAAACAGAAATTCATTCAGAGTTTCATTAGGTTAGAACTCTTGAAAAAATGATGGAATCGACAAGATATCCTTTCTGCTCCGATTATGCACAAAGCAGACTATGAGCACTATGAAAACTTAGCGATGCAAGCGTTTCATAAAGACCTTTCCGTAGAGACCGTCATCGGCCATGAAGAGATTAAAAACACTATTTATGTCGACCAAACGAGTATCGGAAAGACTCCAAGATCATGTCCTGCGACCTTTATCGGTACCTTTGATCATATCAGAAAACTCTATGCTGGTACTACAGAAAGTAAGTATCTTGGATTTTCTAGTAGTTACTTTAGTTTCAATTCTGGGAAATGAGCGTGTCCTGCCTGTGATGGATATGGATACAAAAAAATAGAGCTCCAATTCTTGCCTGATACCTATATCCCTTGTGAACTTTGTCAGGGGAAAAGATATAAAACTGAAATATTATGAATCAAACGAAGAGATAAAACTATCTCTGAAGTACTTAGTATGTATATCAAAGATGCCTTAGTATTCTTCTCTGAGATTGACCATATTCGCGAGGAGTTGCAACTTATGGTAGATATTGGACTTGGATATCTGAGAATGGGACAACCAGCACATATGCTTTCTGGTGGAGAAAGTCAGAGATTGAAATTGGTAAAACATTTATTGAAATCCTACAAATGACATACGATGTACTTCTTAGACGAGCCAACCGTGGGGCTTCATTCTGAAGATATTGTAAAATTATTGAAAGTTATCAAAGAATTTTTGAATAAATGAGATACTATCCTGATGATCGAGCACGACAAGAATATTTTGAAATTCGCTGATGAGGTGATTAGATTGGATAATGGGAAAGTGGTAAAGTAAGAGAAGTAATTTTTACTTCGTGCGTAATTAGACCTGCAATCGTAATGGGATAAAATAATTAACAAAGAAAAAATGAGCGTATTACGTTAACTTTTTATAAAAACGCAAGGAAATGTAGTATTTTCACTACTAAAATTTGCAAAATAGCCAAAAAGCGAATACAATTGAGTAATTAATTTACTTTGTATTTTTCGCATGGCTACAATCAACTCTACAGACACTATCAATTATAAAAAGCACGGATTCGATGGGGAAAAGTATATTAGACTCCAAAAAGAAAAGATCCTCGATAGAATCAGCAATTTTTCTGGTGGAAGACTGTATTTGGAAGTTGGGGGGAAACTTATGTATGATACCCACGCAAGTAGAGTGTTGCCAGGATTTGATCCTGAATCCAAAAAAAATATTTTTATGTCCCTCAAAGGGCAAGCCGAAGTGTTATTTTGTGTCAATGCCAGCGATATCCTCTCGAATAGGCAATTAAGTAATCAGAATATTGATTATAAAGAATATGTATATCAAATGATTAGAAATATAGAAAGAAATATCTGAATTAAACCACATATCGTTATCAACAACATCGACGTTGGGAATATGTTTGACGTCATTTTGGATTTTGAAAAAGACTTTCAAAGAAAACAATATAGAGTACGAGAAAGATATAAGATACAGGGATATCCTCACAATACCGATATGATTTTGAGTGATGATGGATTTGGAAATGATGATCATATTCCGTTGACAAAAAATTTGGTATTGGTTACCGGAGCTGCTTCTAGCAGTGGAAAAATGTCTACCTGTCTCGGACAAATTTATCTCGATCATCAGATCGATATCAAATCATGATATGCTAAATACGAAACATTTCCTATCTGGAATGTCGCACTTGAACATCCAGTAAATTTGGCGTATGAAGCTGCGACTGTGGATATCGGCGATTATAATATGATGGATACCTATCACAAAAAAGCATACGGACAAGATTCTGTCAATTATAATAGAGACGTAGAAGCATTTGAAATCGTTATGTCTATCGCAAAAAAAATCGTGAATCACAAAAATTATATGGTAAAATACCAGTCCCCTACTGATATGGGAATCAATTGCGCAGGTATGGCAATCACCAGCGATGAAATCGTTAGCCTCGCTTCGCTCGCTGAGATCGAAAGAAGAGCTTGATGGTATCAAGAGATGGTTGATAGAAAAGAATGAAAACAAGAACGAGTAGAAAAATGCGTTGAACTATATACCAAAGCTAAGAAATATTGTGAAGAAAAAAAATATGATTTAGGTATGAAAATTTAGTGAACAGTGAACAACTAATAGTGAATACAAAAAAATCATTTTATCAATTACCAATACATTATGGGAAGAACAAAACATCCATTCATCTCTTATGATGAGAACGGAAGTAATTATCTAGAAAAAAGAGAACAGATCAAAAGCTACTGAAATGAAATTAGTGAAACGCTCATGAGCGTAAGAGTCAATGTCGATAAAAATAAAGAACTTAAAGTGCTTTCTAAATTACAACGACGAGCAAACTATTATGGAGCTATTTTTGCTGCACTAGAAAAAAAAGATATTTCATGACTGAGAAGAGTTGCTGATGATAATATATATAAACAATCATCATATAGAGAAAACCCTATTACTGATGAAGACATCAAAAAACTTATATCACTCAATATTGCAAATGATATGCATATTACCAGAGGTTTGGAATATATCAAATCGTATTTTGATAAAAAATCTGATCAAAACCGAGGAAAAGCATTTCCTGACAACTTTACTACCTATAGAAAAATACAAACAGAGCACATAAAAAACGCACTTGAACATCTTATAAGAGAAATAAAAAGAATTCAAGATATTTTCGCTGGAAATACTAATGAATGGACGCTTACTGATGCACAAGCTATCAAAGATACTATAGACCTTTACAAAGGAAAAACTACTCGCAAAGATTCTCATTTAATAGGTGGTGTTTCATCATCAGACTTTTCTGATATCAAAGATATTATTTCTTCTTTTCCCTATAAAAAAATAAAAGAAAAACAAAAAGAATATGATAAAAATACAGAAAGACTTATTGAGCTGGAAAAATATACGAATATCAATTGGTTAGATGCAAAATATACGCCAGAAGGTAAAATAGCATTTAGTGGTTTTTATGAAGAAAAACCAAGATAATAAATAAACAACAAAAAGCCCCGCAATACTGCGGGGTATTTTTTTTATTTTATTTCCCAGCCACGTCATTCCCGCGAAAGCGGGAATCTATCTTGCTATATAGCAAATTGGATTCCCGATCGGAGTCGGGAATGACATGATAAAGTGAAGGGAATGACGAGGGTTGAATTTTATTTTTCTTATTTTATTTCTAACTTCTAAATTTATTTGTTTCTAAATTCTCAATTCTCAATACTCAATACTCAATACTTAATACTCAATACT
>CAZKEK010000068.1:0-5433 GCA_964551805.1 uncultured Candidatus Peribacteria bacterium | reverse complement strand
TTATTAAACAACTTGAGGCTGTAAGTATACATATCAATACAGAAATAGAACTAAGAGCAAAAAGTGTGTTATAATAAAATCCCCCATCCTAAAGGATTCCTCCCCCTTTCAATAAAGGGGGTACTTATCCTCTCTTGCTAAATTTTCGATTACGATTCAACAAATCAGTTCTGGAAAATATTTTTCTTTCAGCACAACTAAAGACGAAACAAACACCGAAGGAATATTATTTAATAATATATCAAACCATGAAAAAAATAAATGAATCATTTACTTGTATCCATTGTGGAAAACAAATTTCTCAGGCGGCAAAAACGTGTAGAAACCATTGTCCTTTTTGTTTTGTTTCTCGTCACGTAGATGGCGATATCCCATGAGATAGAGCAACAACTTGTGGGGGAACTATGTATCCTATTGCGTATGAAATCAAAAACTGACAACTTAAAATACAATTTCAATGTAGAATATGCGGAAAAAAACATCGAAACAAGAGAGCTGATGATGATGAAGTAGAAAATTTAGATTCGTATATCAAAACATATAAAGAATTTTTCTATTAGAAAATTATATAAGCAATATTTTCTTATGCAGCATTTTTTAAGACTTCTGATTTGAGATATCCTGCCATTTCTGGATAATCTTTTTCTACTTTTGGAAGGATTTCTTCTATCGTATTTCCCAGATTTCATTTTTTTCACCATTGAATAACACCTTCTTTGTTTGGGTTTTGTCCTAATTGCTCTGTAAAGCTTTTTCTTAACTGTTTTTTGAATGATTCATCCAAAGATTCCCAATCTTTTTGGGATGCTTCTTCTTGATCCTTGGCTTGTGATTCTGCGGTTTGTTTATTTTTAAGCTCTTGAATATTTTTTGGTGAAGAAATATCTGAAGTATTTTTTGCTACGGGAACACTTCCAAATTTTGGTCATGGTCAATATCCATGTTCAGCTAAAATAGCATCAGCTGCTGCATCATTTCCCTCTCTTTCCATTTTATCCATTTCTGCTTTGGATATACTATCATACTGTATCGTATTTTTGGTTTCTTTTTTTACTTCGGGTTTTTTGACTTCTACTTTTTTTACCTCTTCTTTTGTTTTTTCTACTTTTTTTGTTTCTGATGGTTTGGAGGTTTCCGTAGATGATGATCCAACTTTTGATCCAAGGAATCCTAAGTTTGTATGGTCAGTTATCCAAATATTTCCTGTTTCATGCGTGTCATAATTTTGGAAATCAAACCCTTTTTTCTTACTAAAAATTCTTGTAGCGTTTTTGATTCCTTTGAACATAGTTTTTGGGGTATAGAGCAATTTCTTGAACGGTTGTCGAACTCATTGATTGAGCGTACTTGCTACACCAGCTCAAGCGATCATAAATGGTCTTCGTGTACATGCAGATACAGCGTTGATAAGGACTTTGACCATTTTTTGGTACCATTTTCCTTCTACTTTGGAAAAATTGAGAAAATTATTTGCTAATGCGTTGAGCGTTTGTTTGCTGACTTCAGCTATATTTTTGGTGGAACTATATCCTTGTCTAGGAATATTTGCTAGTCCATTTGCTAGTTCTCCTCATCGTCTCACCGGCGTAGCTAGAGTGTTTCCTGTAGCCAGAGCTGCAGTACCTATGCCTTGTGTAATTTTTCCCATAGTATGGTACATATAAAGTAAACATATATATTATATCTAAATTATTTTATTTGTCAAATTTTGCACCCGGGTGGAATTGCGTTGCTTTAAAAGACCAAAAAATTACATTGTGTATTCATAATTATGAATTTTACCTTTTGCATTCAAAAAAATGGATTTAGCGAGCTTTAAAATTACGTTTGATGGGATATTACAGACCTACATTCAAAGCAAAATAGATGAGGCACACACGCTTATTGACGACAAAAAAATCAATAAATATATAGAATATATTACTACCTTTATTTTTTCTGGAGGGAAAAGAATAAGACCATTCTGACTTCGAATCACGTATACCTGATTTGGCGGAGACAACGAAAAAGCCATTTTCAATTTTGGGATTATTTTTGAATTGCTTCATTCTATGGCGCTTATTCATGATGATGTTATTGATCAAGCAGACAAAAGACATAATGCACTTACCGTACACGCCTACATTCATTCCTTGTTGGATGGACACGACAACGCTCAGCATATCGCTGAATGACAAGCAATTTTGATAGGTGATTTGCTACTTTCTCGGGTATATGAGCTCCAGTATAAATACCATGAATTTGGAGAAAAAGTGTTGTTGGAAGCCAGAAAAAATGTGCATAATATGATAGAAGAAGTAATTCTCTGACAAATGATTGACGTAGATATGATGATTTCTCAGCCTGCCTCGCTATCTCTGATTGACAAAAAAAATATGTACAAAACCGCATCATATACGTTTATTAGGCCTATGCTTACCTGAGCTATTTTGGCTGGTGCTTCTAAACAACAACAAGAACTTATTATTGAACTAGGAAAATATATGGGACTGGCTTTTCAGATGAGAGATGATTATTTTGATATTACGTTTGGAGACAAAACCAAGTCAGCCTTTAGCGATATCCAAGAATGACAACAAACATATTTCACCAATTATATTTTTGAGCATGGAAGTGATGAACAAAAAACACTGCTTCAATCGTGCATGGGAAAATCATTAGATATCAAGCAAATCAAACTCTTACAAACAGCTTTTGAAGAAAGTGGAGCAATAGATTTTGGAAAAAAAAGTATCTTGGAATATAGTCAAAAAGCTAGGAAAGTGTTGTCAAAAACAACGCTTAGTCCAGAAGCGAAAGAAGGACTCCTCCTCCTTATCAAAAAGATGGAAAAACTTGAACAATAGAAAGTTTAGAAATAAATAAATAAGCAAACCCCCTTTATCCCTCCCGGCTTCCGAGGACTTCACTTCGTTCGCCTTGTCAGGGGGATTTTATGGAAATAATATTTTTCCATCAGCCCTCCATGATAAGGGAGGGTTGGGTGGGTTTGCTAAAAAAAATTAAAAAATTTAGAAATAAATAGAATTCAGAATTTAGAAATAAATAAATAACTTAGAATTTAGAAATAAATAAATAATTTAGAACTTAGAGCTTAGAAAACATTCGCGCGTCATTCCCGACGTTTAATTCTCTAAAGACGGGGCAGGCATCGGAGGACAAAAAGGAGGAAGTAAAAAAAGTTATTTTCGATTGACTTTTTTTTGTTTTTCGCTATAAGATATGCATAAATAAAAAGAAAAAAAATCAACAAAAACCAAAAAAATGAAAACAAAAATTACAACTTTATGTATCCCGATACTCATCGGGATGATTATGATGTTTGGCACAAGCCAAGCACAAACAGTGTATTCTACGGTTGCTTGGGATAGCTATACAAGCTTGCCTAGTGGATCTGATGTTCCTTATTGTGTTCCATGCGATAGCATCAAGTGTGTGCCACCAAGTGGCGCAACTGGCGTTTCTTGGTCATTAAGCTTAACCCAACATGGGGATACATTAATACTACCCAGTGGTTTTAATGGAAATGTTAGTTGTTCATCGAGTAATGGAACTAAATTATTAAAACTTCGTCCAACTACAGCACCCGTTCAACCAACATTTAGTACCACAGATACCCTCTGTGGCATTGAAACAAAGCTTTTGGATGCAGGGAATGTAAACCAATATGGTTTCAATCATTACGTTTGGACTCCTGGTGGAGCAACAACCCAAACGCTTACCGTAAGCAATCCTGGTACCTACACTGGTACCGTAATAAATTTATGCGGAACGGTAAACAGATCAATACAAATCTGGAAATTTAACAACAGTAAACCTAATTTGGGGCCTGATATCACGGCTTGCCAAAATGCAAATGTGGTGTTAAATCCGGGAACTGGCTACAGCAATGTGGTATGGTACCCTTCTGGAGCTATTGGAGCTACCTATTCCCCCACGTATAGTGGTGATGTAGTAGTAACTACCACTAATATCAGTGATGGGTGCGTAGATAAAGATACCGTAAATGTATTTTTTGTTGCACCATCAACCCAAGATATTGCTCTTGTGACTATTGATACCAGCAATGGTAATAATAGAGTTACCTGGACTCCATCACTAGGAAATGGAAGCTCAATAAAAATTTACCGAGAATCAACAACCAATGTATATGACCTTGTTGGTCAAGCCGCGTACCTTGCGGGCAGCTTTACCGACAATATCAATAGCCGAAATCAAGCTTGGCGATATAAAATCTCGGTAGTTGATACTTGCGGAAATGAAGGAGCACTTTCTTCGTATGTACAATCAATCCATAGTTGGGTTACCCCTACTGTAGGTGGTGGATATACCTTGCAATGGACTCCCTACATAACAGGGAGCAAAACTATAAGTGCATACAATATTTACTATGGTAATACATTGGGCCAACTCAATTATCTGACCTATGTATCAGGTAATGTAACGGTATATTCCTTAAGTGGATTTGCAGATTCTGTATATGTGGTTGGGGCTGATCTTGGCGCTAAAACTGCATCAGAAGACGCCTTATCTAATTGGGTATCGCAAAGCGATGCTGTAGGAATCTCTACCTATTCTCAAGCACAGATAACTATTAAACAGAATGAAAACATCATCACCATTACTAGTGATGCTATCATCCTTTCCGTTACTGTATATGATCTTTTGGGACAAGCTATTGTACCTACTACAAAATCATCTACGGTAACTATTCCAACAGAAGGTATTTTCCTTGTTTCTGTTATGACAGAGAAAGGCAAAATAACCAAAAAAGTTATAATTCAATAAAATAACAATTGTATATTACTAAAAAGCCCGGATTTTTTTTTCCGGGCTTTTTTAATTTATAACTAAGGTGTATATTAATGAAACTCATGGTGTAATATACATGTACCATTACTATCTTTAATATATCACTGATTACAGGTATAACTTACACAAACATATTTTGTTATTGTAGTATCAAACATGCCATTAATATCTCACGTATTCCATATTGAATACATTTCCTCAGGATTTGCGATAGCCGCTAATACATTATTTGAATTTTGTAATGGAATTATTACCCCATAAATTCATAGACCAAAAGAAGATATATTATATCATAACCAATTATTATGCCCCCAATTTGATTGTGCATGACTTGCTCCAAGATAATATTCTTCATCATTATAGTTATAATAATCATCATAAAATGCTCATATAACAAATCCATGTGTATTATTAGCAACACCTACCGTAACAAATGGAAAATATACAGAACTAGAATATCTATGAAATCAAAAGATTTGAGATCAATAATTAGCTCCTGTGCTATTTCTATATATAAATCCTGTATTATTGGGAAGTCATGAAGGCATTATCATTGGCAATAAAGTAGTAGCAGTACCTGTAGAAAATGCCTGAAATGTAGAATTTGCTATACCTGTTAAT
>CAZKEK010000067.1:0-5604 GCA_964551805.1 uncultured Candidatus Peribacteria bacterium | reverse complement strand
GAAGCATTAAACAATCTCACCTATGATCGAAACAGAAAAAAAGCAACCAACCAAAAAACAGTAGTCCAAAAAATTTTTTTCATAATAACGAGAAACAAACTAAAATATATAAGATTTAGTTAGCTTTTGGTTGTGTTGTTTCAAGAGTTTTTACTGTTGTTGTTGATGTTTTTGATGATGTAGATGTTGTTCCTGAAAGAGAACTTGGCGTAGCAATAGGAGTTGTTCCTCCAACAAGCATATCCAATTTGGTTTGTACATCAGTAAGCGAAGTTTGAAGATTGGTAATACCACTCATAATTTCAGACTGAGCTCCACTAGCAATCAATTCTCCACTTGTAGAAATAGTTGCACCAAGATACGTACTTACTCCAGCAGCCATATTTGCATCAAACATTTTTACATAAAAAACAAAACCAAAAAATACAACCAACCAAAAAATTGTAGTCCAAAGAATCTTTTTCATAACAAAACAAGTAAAATAATAAAATAATTTCTATAAGGGGTTGTAATTTTTTATCCAAAGAAATCAAATTGTTTTTATTTTCCGATGATTTTTTGAAAATCTGCAGGAATAGGCGCCTCAAAAATAAGTTTACTATCACCCGTAACATCAAGAAAACTATAACGTCGACAATGAAGCAATTGTCTATTTATACGCAATAAAGCATAAAGCTTTTTGTTGATTACCGGATTTCCATAGACAACATCTCACACTACCGGATATCATTCACTAGCAACATGGACTCTAATCTGATGCATCCTTCAGGTATAAATTTTTATTTTGAGTAAAGAAACAGAACCAAGTATAGGATGAATAAAATGTTTTTCCAACCAACACTCTGTCTTTGCTTCCAATCACTCATTAAAATCAATCTTTACTTGTGAAGTATCAAACTCTTTATGATACGATTTAAGCAAGGGTTTGTTGATAACGACATGCCCAGGAAATTTACCAACAACCAACGCTAAATAATATTTTTCAATATCTCTTTCTCTAACAACGGTATTGATATATTGCAAAGCTTCATATGTTTTTGCAGCAATCAACACTCATGAAGTATCTCTATCAAGCCTATATCAAAATGCAGGTTTAAAGGTAGATGTTTTGAGCGCTTCTGTATATTTATCGAGATAATCATTCATACAAAGATCATTTCGATGTTTATTTCAGGGATGCATAGGGATACCTGTTGGTTTGTCAAAGACAATTCGGTTGTCATCTTCATAGACAATCTGTTGTTTAACTTTTTTGATGTCTACTTTTTCTAGTTTACGATCTTTTTGACTAACCAAAACAGACAAATCCTCGCTTCACATCTGCACTTTATCATCTACTTGAACAACATCACCTATTTTAACCCTATATTCTTCTTTTGCTCTTTTACCATTGACTTTTATCAATCATTTCCTGATTGCACTATAAATGTCCGCCAAACGAACTTGAGGATATTTTTTAAACCATTTTCTCAAAAATCTATCAAACCTCTGGTCAGAAGCAGTAGTATCTATTTTTATTTCCATAATAATCGCCCAATAACAAAAAAGTAAAAGCATTTCACCTAGTCTATACATCCCCTGTCTATTTGCAAGAAGAGCTCATAAATCCCAATCAAGATATAGACAACTATCTATATATCTATAAGAAAAAATAGAGAGAGAAAGCCAGATAAAAAGTTTCAAAAAGCAAAACACTACGATTATAGCTAATTTACAAAAGAATGGTTATACCATACTACGTCACATTTTGAACGAAATAGTTGATTTTTTTATAATAAAAAAATCCCACAATTGTGGAATCCATTTTTTGATGGGGCGAACGACGGGGCTCGAACCCGCGACATCCTGAGTCACAGTCAGGCGCTCTACCAACTGAGCTACGATCGCCATACAAAATCAACACCGCTATATGTATATTTTTCCTAAACAAATGCAAGAAATTTAACAAAAGAAGTTGGCGATACTGATGGTTTTTCGAAAAAAAGTTTATCCCAAAAGTTTTTGTTGATACGTATGCAAAAACTGAACGACACGAGTATCGAGCAACACATGTGAGGCAGAAATAGGACTAACAAGCTGAATTCATTGGAGACTACGACAACGACTCAATGCAACATACGTCTGCCCATGAGCAAAAATTCAGGAACTTACATCTATAATCACCTTATCAAAAGTTTTTCACTGACTCTTGTGAATCGTAACCGCCCACGCAAGCACAAGCGGAATCTGAGTAAACGATCCCACAGAAAAAACATCCAGTCTCTTTTTTGTTGGATTATATTCATACTGTGCAACTTTCCAAGTATGCTTTTTGACTTCCACTTCTTCTCCACCATATATTTGGACCAGAATATAGTCTTTTTTAATTTTTTTGATTTTTCATAATGTACCATTGACTCGACGACCATCTGAATCATTGGCTACAAACATCACTTGCGCTCAAACCTTAAACAAGAGTTTCGGTTTCACAGGAAATTGTTTTTGCGTAACATTACCGACAGAACTCGCAGAAAATGAAGTTCATCTACTAGGAATAGTATCAAGATATTCTTGATTGATTTCATCAACTTTGGCATTGGTACCGGCAAGATAAATCATTCCTTCTTCCACAAGAGAAATATTCTGAACAACACACGCGTTGAGACTACTAAGATGGTGCGGCTCCAACGTCTTGGTTCTAATGGCATTGAGTATCGTAATAAATTTCTGATCCGTTTGACGATATATTTTTTCCAACTCAATAAACTGCATAACAAAGTTCTTTTGCTGGAAAACTTTTGCATCAAAAAAATATGGACTTGCATATTCTTGACTAAAAAACAACTTTTCCATACTAGTAACCACAGGAGACAACTGATACAAATCACCAATCATAATCATTTGCACTCCACCAAATGGTTGTTTGGAATCTCTGACCATTTTGAGAAAAACATCAATACAATCCAAAAGATCAGCTCTTACCATAGAAATTTCATCTATAACCAGAGCATCCAGTTCTGTAAATTTGGGATCATCCAGCTGAAATCTCGCTTCTTGTTTTGCTTTTTTGATGGTGATCGTGGGAGGAAATCCAAAAAAGGAATGAATAGTCGCTCATCAAATATTGAGCGCAGCTACTCCCGTAGGCGCAAGTATGGCAAGATTTTTGCAGCTCGTTTCCAGAAAATGCATCAGCAAAGTTGATTTTCCTGTACCTGCTTTCCCCGTCAAAAAAACATGATTAGAGGTATTTTCCATAAAATCCAAAGCTTGTTTTCCTATCTCATCAAACGTAATTTTCATCAATTTTCACAAAAAATAAATCATAGCTATTCCATATATACGAAAACAAAATCAATTGTCAAATTTATTTTTGACAAAAGAAAAAAGCAAAAAGAAATAGATAATTATAAAAGGTTATATAAAGCAAAAAAACGTAGTCAATGATTTTGGTTCTTTGTGAATTGTTTGAGCTGGAGTACATTCAAGAAAATCTATCAAACTAGCGTACCCCGCCAGACCTGCCCTCGGTATACCGGGGTGTATGATACGACATTTATCCCGCAAGGCGGGACTCCCCATTTCGAAACAATCAATCTATTCGAACCGAAATGAGTCATATGAATATGTGCGAATGAGGTGAGATAAATAACCAAGTCATAATGAAACGACCGTTTGTTGGGACTGCATCTGGCTAGAGTTTTTTGGTTACTTGGCGCCTGTCCCGCATGAAACTGCGGGAGGGCAATGCTAAAAAGTGACCGAAGGAAATCCAGCGAAATCGGAAACGCCACGCCGGTTTAGTCTCGGTAATTACCGGACCGAGGCGATTTAAAAAAATTAAAAAAATCACCCAGCGAAGAGTGATTTTCTATATCATATTTTTTTATTCTTCGTTAGCCAATCCGCTTACATCAGTAGCCTTGAGCAGTGAGGTAGCATTACAAGCTTTTATATCTGATTTATATGTTGACCATGCAGTTTTTTTGGCAGTAGCCAAAGTAGATTTTAATGTTGTCATAGTCGTTGAAAATGCTTTCCAAGTAGCAGTAATAAGTGGTTTTACTTCAGATTTGGTGGTTTTGTTCCAAGCTGCAAGAAGCGATGTTTGTCTTGTAGACAAAGTTTCTAATTGAACTTTTTGATATGTTGTTATAGCAGAAACTATAGATGTTTCTCTTTTGATCAAGGCTGTCTTTATACACTGGACAACGGTTCCAGAAAGAAGTTGTTCTTGTTTTTGGGTAATGGGACGCAAATCATTCGCTTTTATTTCTGTAGCAATAGCCAAAGTACCAAGCACTAAACCAACAATAGGGAGAATCGTTAACATTTTTTTCATACGAGAAAGCAACGAATAAAATTGATTCGAAATCTACTATAAGGATATAGAAGATTATTTCAAGTTTTGTGTATAATGACTCACTAAGTAATATTTATTGCCCACCAAAGCCACTCATAAACCAAGCGATGTATAGTTTCCTACGATAGCATTGTAATGAGGTTTATATTTTTTTCACTTTTCACTATAAAAGAAATTCCAGCTTTTTTTGATTGCAGCAATAAGATCTTCGGTACAATCGTCTTTTTTGCAAGAGTACATATTTCGACCTATGTTTTCACTAAAATTGGGGGTTTTTTGAGCAAAAGTAATACCTTGATCTTCAAATCGATTCTTTACACTTCAATACGAATAATAACCGTCTCAAGCTTTTCTAAGATGTAATCCACGAGTTTTTCCGCTAGCAGCAAGATGCTTCGCCCAAGTGGTAGCCGTTCATTCAAGCGCAGAGCTGTACGTGAATGGAGTCAGTCATTTATTTTTTCTTTCCGTATTGTGAAGATCCAACCAAAAAGTTCTTACTTTGGTCATATCAACATGAGGAAGATTCATAAGAGAAGAAGAAGTTCATGAAACAAGAACAACTCATGAAGAAAGCTGAGGCAAAGCCTCAAGTTGATCGTCTACATAATCTTTGAGATCAGTATAAAGATCAGACTCTTCTTGATCATCAATGTTTTGCAAAGCCAATCCACTCAACATGTTGGATACTTTGGTATAATATATTTTTTTCTCAGAAAGAGAAAGTGATGATTGCTGTTGTTGAAATCCAGTAATAAAGTTGTCCGCAGTAAATACTGCAAAAGTAGTTCCTAAAGATAAGCATAAAATACACAAAACAAGCAAGGAGCGTATCGAGGGCATAATAAAGACAAAAATCTAAAAAGACAATAAAAACACAAAGAGTATAAAAAAAAGTATACTAATTGCAACCAAAGAGAAAAAGGCTAGGTACAAACCAATAAGTTTTTCCCATCCCCACATAAAAAAAGCCAATATTTAGTAAAAAATTATGTAAAAAAAATCAGACTAGTGTACCCCGCCAGACCTGCCCTCGGTATACCGGGGTGTATGATACGACATTTATCCCGCAAGGCGGGACTCCCCATTTCGAAGCAATCGCATATTCGAACCGAAATGAGTCACACGAATGTGTGCGAATGAGGAGAGATAAACAATCCAACCATAAGGAAACGACCGTTTGTTGGGACTGCATCTGGCTAGAGTTTTTTGGTTACTTTTTAGGGCAATGCTAAAAAGTAACGCCACGCCGGCGAGGCGAT